>JBBQRY010000080.1:0-8504 GCA_038214335.1 Chthoniobacterales bacterium | reverse complement strand
CACGGCATAGCGAGAAGCCACAATGAACAGGAAGCTCAAAGACTGATTGCCAAAGGGCTCAAGGAATTGGGAATTGATCGGCAGGATTTGGCAAAGCTCCCGAAGGGAAGCGCTGTGAAAATTGCGATTGCTTCGGTGGTGAAAGAACGAACGGTGGTGACAAACGCATGGATTGCAGTGCAGTTGCACATGGGAGCAGCCACGCGGGTGAGTTCCTATTGTGCCGCGCAGAACTCGCGGGCAGACATCAAAAAGCACGTGAAAACGATCAGAATGTCAATATGAAAGAACTGACCCCTTCGATGAAAGAACTGACCCCTTCGACTTTGCCGACGGTTGCCCGGCGGCACCCTCAACGAGTTCAAATCCGGAGCGGCATCAAGGATCAACAGCTTGCGCCGCGCAATGCGTTGAATGTCGTGCGGCAGTTTTCGGGAGTGCTGACGACGCCAGATTTTTTCGGTTTCTGTGCAGGCAAAACTCTCGATCACCCATTTACTATATCGCATGTCGATATAGTGTCAAGAAATTGAGATAACACAGGAACTGTTGACCGCCGCTTGTCTCTGTGTATGGCAACTAAAACGCCATTCTGTGGACGAGGAGGGATACAGGCACTTGGCGAGGGCGCGGCAATATGCAGGGGAATCGTTTTCCAAAGTGATCAAACGGGCGCACTGGGGGGAGGGCGCTCCACGATGCGGCGATTGCTCATTTCGAGAACAAGGACTGGACACGGGACCTTTCCCTCCGCAGGCGGAGCCTCATGGGAATTGTCGAAGACGCGCAGTTCGCCGAGAATCGGCAGCAAGCGGATCAGGTTTTCGCGGCTTCGATTCCAGCGCTCACGGATTTTGCGTTCGGGGATGGGATGTCCGCCGCGACCAGCCCGAGCGGAGACGCGGGCAATGTGAAGCTCGACGCGCTCAAGACCTGCGAACCAAATCTGAATCCAGCATCCTGCAGCTTCGGCCTGCTCGAGAAGACGGGGAATCGTGTTGCCGCCAAGAGAAGTGGAGTGATAAGAGTCGCTCCTTTCATGTCTCACGGGGCAAAGGGGTTGACATCTTTTCCGTGACACCGAGATTGCGCACATGCGGATTTTTTTCATCAGCTTGAGCGTGGTCCTTTTCTCCTCGGTCCTGCCGCTTCCTGCCTTGGCGGCCATTTCTGAACACCAGCCCCGGCTACCGATGTCCACGGTTTTCAAAGGACGGGAAAAATTTGATCGGTTGGTGACGGAGGCGAAGCGCGAGAATTGGAGGGAGCTGCCGATTGGGGAACGAACCGCTCGCGTGGGAAAAGCTCTCCTCGGAACCCCTTACGTCAACTACACCCTCGAAATCAACGACCGGATCGAGTCGCCTTCCGTCAATTTTTACGGACTCGATTGCTGGACGTTCTACGAGGTGTCACTCGCCTTTGCCCGGATGCTGCGCCTGAAGGACTCCGACTACCGCCCGGAAGACCTGCTGGCACTCATCGAGATGGAACGCTACCGGGACGGACGTTGCACGGGGAGCTTCCTTTCGCGGATGCATTTTCTTGAAGAGGTTTTTGCCAACAATACGTCGCGCGGACTCTCGAAAAATCCGACCCGTGCCATGGGGGGAGAACGCCTGAGCCGGAACATCACAGAGATGACTTCCGCATGGCGCAGCTACCGCTACCTGCGCAATAACCGGACCCTTCTGCCCGAGATGGCCAACATCCAACGCCGGGTGTCCGCCCTGCCAGTCTATCATATCCCTCGTAGCAAAATCGCTGCCGCCGAAAAATCCATCCAAACCGGCGACATCATCGCCATCACCTCACGCGACACCTCCGGCTACACTTCGCACGTTGGCATCGCCGTGCGCAAAAATGACGGAGTTCATCTCATGCACGCGACCTCACGCCGCAGTGCCGGACGCAAAGTCATCCTCGACGGACGCATCTCGGATTTCCTGAAGCGCTCCAGCGACCACTACGGAATCGTCGTCTATCGCCCGCAGGATCTTCGGTAGCCGTCATAAGGCGTTGATAATCAGTAGAGACATTTCCGTTGCAGTGCCTTGGGGGACGACTCATAGGTTTTATGCCGCTTTCCGGCAGGGGTTATAAAAACTTGGGCTAGGCAACCCGACTCTTTCAGGGTCTCCCATAAACGAGCTGGTCCTGGTCGGTAAGTTCACTGTCGAAGAGGTCGTGCACTTTCTCAATGATGACATCCAGAGGCACCCGTTCTTTTTCACGGACCTTGCCGCTGCCTTGCTCGTCGCTGGGATTGAGTGTGGGGTTCTCTCCTCCGAGCGGCATCACGCGCTTGCCGAGGTTTTTCAGGTTGTGGTGGGTGAGCACGACCTTGGAGAGGTCAATGCCCTCGCGTTCGCATCCGAATTCCAACAGCGGGAGGAGGAGCTTGAAGAAGATGCTGCCCGGCGGCATCGAACTCTGCCCGGAGGTTATTAACGAGGTTCGGGTCCGTTCTGTCCGCGAGGCCGCTGCCGGAAACCAACGAATTCACAGTCACGTCGTTTACACCTGCGGCAGCACCTTTCAACCCGTTTGATTTCCCAACTTCCTGTTTTGCGCCGCTACTTCCTTCTTGCATTGCCTCCAAAGATAGAAGAAACTTCCCCCCATGATCGAACTGGAGGTTTATGCTGCCGGCGTCCGCCATCCGGACAAAATGATGGGATTGGCCTTGGAACTCGATGTCCTTCCCGGGCTTCGCTACAAGGTGGATACGAACCATGACATCATTTACATGGAATTCAGCGGAATTGCGCCTTCGAGGCACGACATCGAATCAATCTTCCGCAAGCTCGGGCTGGAAGCGAAATTTGTCGGCAAGCTGCCGCCGGAGGTCAGTTCGAAGAAAAAAACCGAACGCATCGCTTGAGTTCCGGTGACGCAGAACCTCGGCGGTGGTCCCTACCTTTGCTGACGTTCTTTTCCCAGCTCATTTTTTCCGTGCTCGACGCACTCGGTGAGCTGGCCATCCTTGCCGGTGAGACCGTGCGTTCGATCTTTCGGGGTCCGGTGCGGCTGCGGCTGACGTTGCGGCAGATTGCCGAGGTCGGATTCGGATCCCAATTGGTCGTCGTCGTGACCGGGGCCTTTACCGGTGCCGTTTTTACCGCGCAGGCGTATTTTCAATTTGCGAGCCTCAACATGGAAACGGCCGTAGGACCCGTGGTAGCGCTGGCAATGTTCCGCGAGCTCGGTCCGGCCCTGACCGGGCTGATGGTGGCAGGACGTGTCGGGGCGGCCATGACTGCCGAAATTGGCACGATGAAAGTGACCCAGCAAATTGACGCCTTGCGTGCGCTGGCGGTCAACCCTGTCGATTACCTGGTGGTGCCGCGGGCGGTCGCCATGTTTATTTCCATGCCGTTGCTGGTGGTCGAGTGCGTGGGACTCGGTGTGCTGGCCAGCTACTACGTGGGCGTGCATGTGCTTCAGATCAATGGCGTTTACTTCTTTGCCAACGTCCAAAAATGGACCGAGTGGAGCGACATCATGATGTCTCTGGTGAAGGGGTTTGTCTTTGGCGCTTTGATTGTTTTCATCAGTTGCCGGGAGGGCCTGCGTGCCAAGGACGGCGCGGTCGGGGTCGGACGTGCAACCACCGCGACCGTCGTGAACTCGTCGCTCGCAATTCTCATCGCCAATTTCTTCCTCACCATGGCCCTCAACATCCTCTTCCCGGCGGGCCAGCGATGAACGAGCCGCTCATCCAAGTGCGCGATCTCGTGCAGAAGATCGGAGCCCAAGAAATCCTGCGCGGCCTCTCGCTCGATGTGCAACCCGGCGAAACCCTTGTCCTGCTCGGCAAAAGCGGCGGCGGCAAAAGCGTCTTCCTCCGCCACCTCGTCGGTCTCATGCGCCCGGTCTCCGGCAGCATTATTTTTGAAGGCCAAGAAATCACGAAGCTCAAGGAGCGCGAACTCGAACCCGTCCGCAAAAAGATTGGCATGTTATTCCAAGACGGGGCACTTTTCGACTCAATGAATGTTTTCGATAATGTGGCCTTCCCACTGCTCGAGCGTGGGGAACGCAAGCCTGCGGTGATCCGGGAAAAAGTCGCCCAGTCGCTTGCGATGGTGAACATGACCGGTCACGACCACAAGATGCCGGTGAACCTGAGCGGCGGAATGCGCAAGCGGGTGGCCCTCGCCCGGGCGATCATTTCACCGCCGGACGTGATCCTCTACGACGAGCCGACCGCCGGGTTGGATCCCATCGTTTCGGACAGCATCAACCGCCTGATCCGCCGCCTCCAGAGCCAGTTGAATGTCACCTCCGTCGTGGTCACCCACGACATGATCAGTTGCAATCACATTGCCGACCGCGTCGCACTCCTCGACGCGGGTCGGATTCATTTCCTTGGAACAACCTCCGAGCTGCGCGAAACTCCCGACCAGGTTGTCCGGGATTTCGTGGATGGACGCTCGGGAGAAACCGTTTATTGAGAGACCACCAATCATGAGCAGCGAAGATCGAACCATACAAACCAAAGTCGGCATTTTTATCCTGATCGGCCTCGTGACCATCGGAATGATGGTCGTTTATTTCGGAAGGCTCGGAGAGGGAGTGCAAGGATACTACAACCTGCGGGTCGAGTTCCCCAATGCCGCCGGACTCATTCGCGGAGCAGAAGTCCTCCTGGCCGGCGCAAAAATCGGACGCGTCGGCACCAACCCGGTCATCTTGGAAAATCTCGAAGGCGTGTATGTCGATCTGCGGATTTTTGAAAGCGTCAAAATCCCGACCGCCAGCGAGTTTGCGGTCGGCAGCTCGGGATTGCTCGGCGACAAATTTGTGGTCATCAACCTGAAACCGAATGCGAAAGAATCTCCCTCCATCGAGCCGGGGAGCACGATCCAAGGCGTGAACGACGGTGGCGGCATTGCTGGAATGACCGATGACGCTGGCGCGCTCGTCGCGGAACTGCGGGTAACGGTCGGCAACATCAATGCCGCAGTCAAGAAGCTGGACAACGGGCTCCTCGGTGACCAGAACATCGCGTCCATGCGCGAGACCATCGGCAGTTTCAATACCGCCATGAAGAAATTGGACAACGGACTGCTCGGCGAGAAGAGCATGGCAGCGATGACAGAGACGGTGAAAAACTTGCAGACGACCAGCGCCTCGCTGGCAGAGGCTTCCGGAAAAATTGATGCCGTCATCACGAAGGCGGATACCGCCATTTCTAGCGGGAAAGTGACCATGGAATCCGCGACCAAGGCTGCCGAGGAGCTTCAGCGCACGCTCTCGGACATCCGTTCGCTCGTCAAGGATGTCCAGCGCGGCAAGGGCGCACTGGGCACGCTGATCGGGAATGCGGAAGTGGCAGATAACCTTCGCGCGCTGGTTGCCAACCTTCGCAAACACGGCGTGCTCTGGTATCGCGACAGCGCGGAAGACCGGAAATCCCAGAGGTGATTCCGTGTGAATCTTTCCGCTGAGTCGGTCCTTTTCTCATGGGCGCTGGAGCCAGTGCCCGCCCTAGGACTCGCGGTCACGGCGATCATCTATTTCCTCGGATGGCGGCGGCTTCATGCCCAGGTTCCCGGACGATTTCCGGTGGAGCGGCTGCTGTCGTTTTTTGGCGGGCTGGCCGTGATCTACGTGGCGATTGCCTCGCCGCTGGATGCCTTTGCGGGATGGTTGCTCATTGTCCACATGGTCCAGCATCTTCTGCTCACGATGGTCGCGCCTCCGCTTCTGCTCTTGGGCTGGCCGATGCTTCCCATGCTCACCGGGCTTCCGCGTGGAGCCGTGCGCGAGGGCTTGGCTCCGTTCCTGAATGCGCCAGCCCTTCACCGGCTCGGACGCTTCCTCGTCCACCCGATGTTCACGCTGCCGCTGTTCATGCTCTCGAACGTCATCTGGCACACGCCGGCGCTGTATGACCTCGCGCTGCGCTCTCCGACTTGGCATCAGACAGAACACCTGTCGTTCCTGCTCACCGCCATCCTTTTCTGGTGGCCGGTCGTCCAGCCATGGCCATCACGTCCTGCGTTTCCACGCTGGGCGATGATCCCGTATTTGCTCATCGCCGACCTCCAGAATACCGCGCTCTCCGGATTTCTCTCGTTTTCTGGCGGGGTGTTTTACCAAACTTACGCGCTGGCTCCCCGGATCTCCAGCCTCTCCGCCGCGGAGGACCAAGCGGGTGCTGGTGCGGTGATGTGGGTTCCGGGATCCATGGCGTTCCTCATTCCTGCCGGAATCATTGCCATGAGCTGCCTGAGCTCCAAACGGCGTCGCTATGCGGAAGCCGTCGCTCCCCGCACCTCCGCCGTTTTGCCCAGGCAGCCGTTTGATCTTCTGCGCGTGCCGGTGCTCGGCTGGTTTCTTGTGCGCTGCCGCCCGCTCGTGCAGGCGAGCCTGTTTTTTGTCGCGATGCTGGTTGTCGCCGACGGACTTCTTGGCCCGCAGGTGAGCCCAATCAACCTCGCGGGCGTGGCTCCATGGATTCATTGGAGCGCAATCGTCGGGCTCGGACTCCTCATCGTCGGCAATACGTTTTGCTACGCGTGTCCGTTTACGTTTGTGCGGGATATTGCCCGCAAGATCCTTCCCGCCTCGCACACTTGGCCACGCGCCCTGCGCTCGAAATGGTTTGCCGTCGCGCTCGTCGCCGGGTTTTTCTTTGCCTACGAAATCCTCGACCTCTGGGACCGTCCGTGGTGGACCGCATGGATTGTCGTGTTTTATTTCGTCGCGGCACTCGTCGTGGACGGATTCTTCAAAAACGCGAGCTACTGCAAATACGTCTGCCCGATTGGCCAGTTCCAATTCGTGCTCTCGCTGGTTTCGCCGATGGAAGTGCGGGTGCGTCAACCCGACATCTGCGCGACCTGCCGGACGCGCGACTGCATCCGGGGCAACGAATCCCAGCGCGGCTGCGAACTCCTCCTCTACCAGCCACGCAAATCCGGCAACATGGACTGCACGTTCTGCATGGACTGCGTCAAGGCGTGCCCGCACGACAACATCGGCCTCCTCCACGCCTCGCCCGCCCGCGATGTCATTGATGACCCGCGCCGATCCTCCATCGGCTCGTTTGCCCGCAGGCCGGATCTCGCAGCGCTGATCCTCGTCGTCGTCTTTGGGGCCTTTGCCAACATGGCCTCCATGGTCTCGCCCGTCAGCTCCGCTCAGGCGGCAGTGGTCCGCATGATCGGACCCCATTTGGCCATGCTCGTCTGGCTTGTGGTCTTTGTGCTAGCGGTTCTCATCCTGCCCCAGTTGATCACCGCGCTGTGCGGCTGGCTCTCCGCCCGCGCGGCCGGATCCCGCAACGAGGCAGCCCTCGCCCAAGGATTCGTGCCGGGACTCATTCCCCTCGGATTCGCCATGTGGCTCTGCCATACTTCGTTTCACATTTTTTCCGGCATCCTCTCCCCGTTTCCCATCCTCCTGCGCATGGCCGGCGACCTCGGGCTGCCGGTATCCCCACCAGAGTGGAACCTCGCCGTCCCGATCTTCGGCGGCCTCCCCGCCATCCAGATCCTCCTCCTCAACGCCGGCCTCCTGTTCTCGCTGTGGATCTTCTGGAACAAATCCCAGCGGCTCTCCATGCCCCCACAGCCCGCCCTACAAAATGGCCACCCCTCTTCCTCAGGGAGCACAGGCGTCCCGCCTGTGAACGAAACCGGAAATAGGAAACCGGAAACCGGAAAGCCCGGCCTGCGAGCCGATGCCTCAGGCGTCCCGCCTGCGACCAGCCGAGCTCCCCTCACCCTGCCGATTTTCCTGCCATGGGCGATCCTGGCCACCGCCCTCTACGCCCTCGGGCTCTGGCTGATCTTCCAGCCTTTCGACATGCCGCTCACCATGCCATGAGGACGCTGCTAGCCCTCCTCGTTTTCCCTTTTAGGAGAGACGAAGACGGTTGACTTTGGAATATGCTTTAATATTTCAACTTGCTCGTAAGAACAAGCCGTGATATTTAAGCAACATGAGCCATGCATCGACTCGGCAGATCTTTAAAGAAGCTCCGCGACATCTGGCGGAACTGCTGGATGTTCCGGTCAGCGAGTTGGAGGTGAAGGAAGACGTTGTCACCTCTGAAATAGGTACGGATCTGCTCATTTCGCACGGCAAGCAAGTTTTTGCTGTCGAGTGCAGGGCAAGCGGCCAGATGGCCTCTGTCACTCTGGCCGCCCGCAAAGCACGAAAATATGCCGAAGCCCGGAAAAAGAAGGCCAGTCCCCTCGTGGTCGTGCCATTCATGGGGGAAGTCGGGCAGCAGTTGTGCGAGGAGGAAGGAGTTTCCTGGTTCGACCTCTCCGGGAATGCTCGTCTCGTGACACCAGGTCTGCGTGTTCAGATCGAGGGAAAACCGAACCAGTTCAAGCAGACGGGCCGCCCAAAAAGTTTATTTGCTCCCAAAAGCGCAAGACTTGCCCGCTGGCTTTTGATGAAAAGCGATCAGACTTTTACCCAGCGCGAGTTGGCTCGATTGTGTGGGCTTGACGAGGGCTTCACCAGCCGCGTTGTGCGCGGCC
>JBBQRY010000079.1:0-8511 GCA_038214335.1 Chthoniobacterales bacterium | reverse complement strand
TTCGATACTATGAATTTCATGGCGATACCCGTTCGATTCAAGGTCTCAAGTAACTGAGCACGAGTTTACGCAAATGAGCTGACTTACGTAGTTACAAGCTTCATTGATGGTTGAAGGGATTCCTGAAGGTCAGAAATCCGGATAAATCCGCGCCACCCGGCCCTTGATGCCGGTGAGGATTTCCCACGGAATCGTGCCCGCCAGCGTCGCGAGTTCTGCGGCACAAATCCGCGCTGCCCCTTGGCCTCCAAGGATCACGGCCTCCGTGCCCGGCGCGACATCCGGCAACTCCGACGCATCCACCACGATCTGGTCCATGGTCACCCGGCCCAGCAAAGCGCACCGTTTGCCCTCGATAAGCACCGTGGCTCCCGAGCCAGAGAGGTGGCGCGGAAAGCCATCCGCATACCCAACGGCCAGCACCGCAATGCGCATGGCAGACGGAGCCACAAACGTGCGTCCGTAGCAGACGCCCGCACCGGCTGGAATCTCCTTCACCAAGGTCACCCGCACTTTCCATGTCAGGGCCGGACGCAGTGCGCTCTGATATTCGGGAAGTGGCGCAACCCCATAAACGATGAGACCCGCCCGCACGATGTCTGCCGCATTTTCCGGAAAACGCAAGATGCCCGCGCTGTTGAGCGAGTGGATTTTGGCGCCGGGCGCGACCTCACGGCAGCGGACGACGATTCGTGCAAACCGGTCGAGCTGATCGCGAGTGAAAGGTTCGTCCTCATCGGAACTCGGTAGATGGGTCGAGATGCTGTGCAGCGGCCCGCCGCCCGCCGCCCGTGCCACTTCCCCGACCGGATCGTCCCCCGCATACCCGACGCGCCCCATTCCCGTGTCGAGTTTGAAATGGATTTTGGCATTCCCCAGTCTCCGGTAAGCAGCCGCTTCCTCCGCGCTGGAAACCGTCACCACAAACCCGGCATCCGCCGCCTCCGCACGCTCCGCAGGCAGGCACGGACTGAGCAGAACGATCTCACGACCGGTTCCCGCCGCAGCTACGGTCCGGGCTTCCGAAAGGTTCGCCACTCCAAAATGCGTGACATCCTCCGCAAGGGCGGATGCCGTCTCTGCGGCACCGTGCCCGTAGGCGTTGGCTTTGATGACGGCGAGGATTTCCGGCGCGGGGCCGATCTTCGACCGAACGAATGCGAGGTTGTGGCGGAGAGCGGCGGGGTCCACTTCGACCCAGGAGCGCAACGTGGGAGAGACAGAAAATGTGGGCATTTGAGGATTTCCTCTTCATTTTGCACACGAACCCGGTATAATCCAGTTTCCATTATCTCCCATAAGTATGAACACCGTCTATCTCGTCGCCAATGGCGACCTCCGCATCTCCGCCAATCAAAAATGTGAAGAGGCCCAAGCGGCCATGGAGGCCCAGATCTCCGCCGCCCTCGAAAAAGAGGGCTGGAAAGTCCAGCGAGCCCATCCGTTTGATCCCGCCAAAGGCCATGGCTTCATCGACAGCCAAAAATATGGCATGAAGGTTTTCCGCGACATTCCGCCCGATGCCCCGATCATCGTGGCCGAGGCCGTCTGGCAATACAGCCACCATGTCCTGCATGGCCTGATCTCCCACGAGGGGCCGATCCTCACGCTGGCGAACTGGAGCGGCACATGGCCGGGCCTTGTCGGAATGTTGAACCTCAATGGCTCGCTGACCAAAGCCGGCGTCACCTACAGCACGCTCTGGAGCGAGGATTTCAGCGATGAGTATTTCCTCAGCCGCCTGCGCAAGTGGCTCAAAAAAGGACACTTCAAACACGACGAGTCCCATGTCACGCCTTTCAAAAAAGCCGGTGTGCCAGCCAGCGCGGCAGCCATTGGCAAGAAATTCGCAAAAGCGCTCCGTCGCGACAAAGCCATCATGGGCATCTTCGACGAGGGCTGCATGGGGATGTTCAACGCGATCCTTCCCGACGAGCTTTTGCATCCGACTGGAGTCTATAAGGAACGCCTCAGCCAGAGCTCCCTCTACGCCAAAATGCTCACCGTGCGGGACGAGGAAGCATGGGCGGTTTTCAACTGGTATAAAGAAAAAGGCGTCCAGTTCCACCTCGGTGGCAACGAGGAAACCGACCTCACCGAAAACCAGGTTCTCCAGCAATGCAAAATGTATATCGCCGCCGTGCGCATCGCCGACGAATTCGGATGCGCAACCATCGGGATCCAATACCAGCAAGGCCTGAAGGATCTCGCTCCAGCCTCCGACCTCGTCGAAGGCACACTCAATAACGTGGACCGCCCACCAGTCTATTCCGAAGACGGACGCGAGTTGTTCGCGGGCGAAGCGATTCCGCATTTCAATGAAGTCGATGAATGCGCCGGCCTCGATGGCCTCGTCACCAACCGAATCTGGCGCGAACTCGGCTACGCGCCGGAAAATACCCTCCACGATCTGCGCTGGGGCCGCCAATACACGGATGAAAACATGGACGCCTATGTCTGGGTCTTCCTCATCAGCGGTGCGGCACCGCCTGAGCATTTTGTGGGCGGATGGTCCGGCACCTCGAGCGAACGCCAACCCTCGATGTATTTCCGCCTCGGCGGCGGCACCCTCAAGGGGATCAGCAAACCCGGATGGATCGTTTGGAGCCGCGTGTTTGTTGCCGATGGAGTTCTGAAATTCGACACCGGTCTTGCCGAAGTCGTCGGATTGCCCGAGGCTGAAACCCAGGACCGCTGGAACCAGACCACCCCCCAGTGGCCGATCATGCACGCCGTCCTTCAAGGGATCACCCGCGACCAGATGATGGGACGCCACAAAAGCAACCACATCCAAGTCGCCTACGCCCCAACCAAAGCCGCCGCCAAACGCGCCCTCTACGCCAAAGCCGCCGCCATGGATGCCCTAGGCCTCAAAGTCGCCATCTGCGGAAAAGTCTGACCCCGGTCCCCTCTCGCAAGCATCTCCTTGTAGCCGCCCCACTGTGTCGGGGCGTGAACGCGCGAAGCGCCACTGAATAACGGCGCCGCCGATCTTTTGGCTGGCCGAGTTGTAGAAATCGATTTCGAACCCGGGCCACATGGCGGATGTGCTGGTTCGACTCCAGCCGCGCAAGGTATATTGCTGCCCGGGGCACTATTCAGGACTGTGCATCCTGTCCAGCGTCGAAAAAAGGGTGCCAGTCTATGCGGTCCGCGAATTGGCTGCTGGGCACATGATCAACGGCGCTCTCAGCATCTCCTTCTCGAAGACGGCAACATCGTAAACATTGCCCGAAAAGCGTGTGCCGATTGACGTAAAGCCGCAGGTGGCTGCGAGTGCCTGCAAGTTTTCAGGTTTGCGATATCGGAAGCGTTTGCCAAAAACCTCAAGGATGCGTGTGGCGGCCGACTCGCGGTGGGTATTTACGATGAGGTGACCGCCCGGGGCGGTTTCCTTCGACACAGCCTGAAGAAGATCTTCTGCGTTAGGGTTGCCCGAAGGAGAGCCCTCCCCGAGGCGTTCCTCTGTGGTTTTGTCGGTGTGGCCTGTGAAGTATTCTAAAATTCCCACCGCAGTCACCACATCGTAGGGTTGTTCTTGCGCCGCAGCCGCTGCTGGCTGGAAGATGTCTTCCGCGTGGGCAAAAAGTCCGAATGCGGCATTCCCCTCAGGATCAATCAGGTCGCGCAAGCGGGGAAGTTTCTTGATCAGTTGGATGGTTTTTTTGCTGTGTGCGGGATCACGGTCTGAGAGGACGGCTCGGATGAGCTTGGGATCATGCCCATCGCGAAGCAGGCGATCGCAGGCCAAAACCACGCTCAAGCCGGTGCCTGCGGCAAACGCTTTGATGCGCACCGGCTCACCGCGTTTTAGCCGATGGGTCGCCAGCTCATGAGTGAGTCGGGTTTCCCAAGCAAAACGAACCTGGACATCACGGCTGGGAACAGAATCCAGCAAAAGACGATCCCAAAGACCGGCACTTCGATGGACCTCGGGAGAAAGCATCATGTAGATGGCATTCATCGGGTCGCCGCCCTCCACCAGGAACGCCGTTTCGCTCCTTGAGGGTTGTAGCAAGGTCATGGTGTAAGGATGCCCACTGCGTTCAAGGATGCGGTTGCGATAAGCAACGACCTTGCTTCCATCTGGCTCTGACCGAACTTCCTCGTGCGTGGTTTTTTGCATCAGCCAAAAAACAAATCCGGTCATGGCTCGGCGCAGACCTGTGAGAGGCGTGCGCTCAGGTCCCTCAAAAATCTGCCAGCTCAGACCGTCCACCAGCTCGCGGGATGCCTCTTCGTTGCCGTCGCCGTAAAGCACGGCCATGGCTCGCATGGGGGTCAGTCCCGAAATCAGCTTGCGTTGGTTACTCATTCTGAAGATGCACGTTGAGGATGCGTTTGATTTCGACCATGCCCAGTGGGTTCAGGAAGCTCCAGTGGCCGCTGGGAATGATTTGCTCACTCCGTGCTCCCGCCATATGACTGCTCCAGTAGGGCACGATCCCATCGTTGCTTTCGGGCTTGGTGTGGTCCAGGTGTCCGCCGAGGCCCCGGTCCCCAATCAGGGAATGAAACGGAACGCCGGCTTTGAGCGGAAGAGCATCGACTGCAGCTAGAAAGCGATTGTTCGGATCGAGCATATCAATGCTGTTTGGCAGACGGTGACGGCCGCCTACGCGGACATCGGGCCTCACGAAGGAATAAACCTCTTTGTTGACCCGGCTCTGCGAAATGGGATTGCCCACCAGCATGGCACCCAGGCGTCCCATAAAACCGGTGGCCATATCGCTGCCCCGATGCGAAGCAGACAGAAAAACCATCCGCGAAATCTCGTTCTCAGATTTAAAAATCAAAGAGCGGGTCATCAGATTTCTCGCTTCTTTGGAGAAGGGGATCTGATCTGGTGAGCGGTCAAAAAACGTATTCCAGATTTTCGTGCCGCTGTCCGTGAGGAGCAAGCGGGTGATCATTCCGCCCATGCTGTGTCCGATCACCACAATATCTTTGTGATCAGGGTAAAGGCGTTTCATCTTTTCAAGCTGATATCTCAAAATCGCTGCCGACATCGGATACGGCAGACCCGTGGGATAGCCAAAGACCCAGAATTGATAGTTTCGCCGGATTTTGGGATCGCTGCGGAGAAAACCAATCAACGGCGAAAAAATGGCCGGGGAATTGCTCAGGCCATGAACAAGCAAGACCGGAATTTTTTTGGGGCTGTAGGGTTCGAGGCGCACGAGTTTTGCGGAGTTTTCGAAGAGGTCCGGGCGGAACATCTCCCGAAGTTCGAAACGTCTGACATTGAACCCAACCAGCGACATGGTCAGCGGAGCCTGAAAGTCCGCTGCCAAGGTGTAGGAATGATTGTCGAGTTCCAGGGTTTCTTTTTCGAGGGGATCGGTGAACATCAGATCGCACTTCCGACCGGAAAATCGTATCGAGGCCGTGAGCCCATAAAACATGTCATTAGTCTGACCGAACGCATTGGTGCGCATGGGATCCAGTTCTTTTCCGATGGCCACAACGGGGGCCCCCAACCCTGTCATGGCAGATCGTTCTCCCACCAGCTTGCCGCTAAAACTCAGCCGATCCGTGGAGGCAAACTCCAATTTGGAGGGGTGGAACTGCGGGCGGGGGTCCGGGGGGGCGAGGCCAAGTTTCCATGGCTCCCCCGTCGCCGACGGGCAGATCAGTCGTGCTTCCCAGGGTTTCAGACGCCTGTCTGAAACAATCTCGACAATTCGGGCGACCGCAAAATTGTAATCGCTTTGGGCAAGCACATTTTTGGGATCGGAGGACAGACGGAGTCGGGCGGCATTCGCTGCATCCAAATAGCCTCCAATTCGAACCAGCGGATCGTTCGGCAGCTTCTCTATGGATTTGACCACCGCTTGTTGCTCCGCCGTGGTTGCGAGGTTTTCAGTCCGGCGTTGTTCCTGCACGTGGGCGTATTGAACGCAGCCCGTGAGAAGGGACACGAGGGCGAGTAATGCTGGGATGATGATTTTCATGAATGTCTTTCGTCTGTTCTGGGTGAGTTATCGGGGACTCCCCTTTCCAAGAAGGCCGGTTTTTATGGAAGCTTGCAGGGGTTTGCCAATCCAAAGCCGCAGGAGCGCATGGTAAAAATCACGTCCAAGAATGACCGCCTGCCTCTTCCCGTCCACCATGACAACGGTCCCCTCCGAGGGTAGATAGTCAATCGTGATCGCCGTGCCCCGACTGAGATCCGCCTCGTTCTCAAAAGCTTTAAAAAACACCGTGAGTTCCTCAGCGAAAACCGCCTGTTCCAAGGGCGTGAGATTTCTGTCCAGATTATCGCGCACCGCCGCGGCAAACCTTTCCTCGGAGACAGCTCGAAGCATGATGATTTTGAGGCGTTTCGGACCGGGATTGCGTTCCATAATCCCGGCGCCATCGTTGGTTGCATAATTCAGATATAGGCCAGCATCGTAAACTCCGATCCCAAAGACACGGCGGGTTGCTGTGCCATTCAAAACCAGCGTCAGGCCATCAAGAACAATCGGTTCGGGAAAACCATCTTTTGGCACCCCAAGGGCCATGGTAGCAGAAACGATACAGAGGGCAGCCGCTACAAAAAAACTCGGAAGTGAGGATTTGAAACGCATCGTCCGAGACTATCTCCCGATTTCCAACCGAAAGCGATGGCGAATATCCGCGTTTCTCTCCAAGCCTCAAAACGAAGGGGATCGCCTTCCTCCGCTCTGCCTCCGTGATTGCGGGATCACAACTGATCCTTGCCCGGCGTGTGGGTTTTGCCTTTGAACTGGTAGGGTCAACGAGGAACCCCTGGGATCGCAGCCAGTGCAGGAGGATGATAGGTTGCGCGAGAAAAAAATTAGCTTCGCGCAGGTATTTGCTATTGCCAGAACAGCTAAAAGTGATGCTAACTGTCTGTTCCTTATATGAACATATCACTCATCAACAGCCAATCCCTTACCCGCCTGCTCGCCCTGACGGAGAAAAAGGAAGAACTTCTCGAAATCATCGATCAGATTGACGCCTCTATCATTGAAACGCTCAGAGGCGGAGTTTCGGTCGAGGTGGTCGCGTCAGCATCCGCCACACCAGCACCGAAGCCGGTGCCAGTTGCGAATGCGCCCGCAGCCAAGCCTGCCAAGAAAAAGAGCAAAATGAGCGCCGAAGGCCGCGCCAAAATCGCTGCCGCTATGAAAGCCCGCTGGGCAGCTCACCGCGCCGGGAAAGGTGCCGCCCCGACAAAGTCAGCAGTCAAGCCCACCCCGAAGGGTTTCAAGCTGCCGAAGAAAGCCTGAATTTATGCCAGCCAAAAAACCTGCAAAGAAAGCGCCCAAGCCGGCTGCGAAGACGCCCGCTCCAAAAGCCAAGCGCAAGCCGAACCCTGCGCTCATGAAGCCCATCCAGCCGGACGCCGTGTTGGCCGTTATCGTGGGGTCAAAGCCGATTCCCCGCAGCCAGATGACCAAGAACCTCTGGGACTATATCAAGAAGAACAACCTCCAGGATGCGAAGAAGAGGACCCTGATCAATGCGGATGATGCCCTCAAGGCCGTCTTCGGCGGCAAAAAGCAGGTCAGCATGTTCGAGATGACGAAGCTCGTCTCTGCACACGTCAAGTAACCTGACTATTCAACAACCCGGCAATCCCTGTTTGGGGGCTGCCGGGTTTTTTGTCCCCGCGTGCCGCCAGCACGACCCGCTACGTGATTCGTCGCGCTTTGGAGGTCCATGAGGATCTGTTTGATCACTTTCGACCTGCCGAGGATGCCTGGCTTTCTCCGCCGCAATGAGGTGATGCTGCGTGTCAGCGAGTAGCAGGGTGGTCAGCCGGGAAATTTTCAGATCAGAGGAACCCCCGCCATTTCGCAGCCAGCAGGGGCGCAAAAAATAGGATCACCATTCCAATCGAGAGCAGTCCGCCCTTCCTAAAATCGAAGTCGGAGAGCAGCCGATTCCATGATGCGCGGAAAACCAAGCGGCCAAAACCGATCTCGAAGGCCAGCATCAGTACAAGCCACAATAGGCCGATCCAGAAGCACGCGGCTACTGAGGGGGCTCCCAGCCAGGGAGCAAGCGCCCACGCAATGAGCAGGATCAGCCCTGATCCTGTGAAAACGGCGACCTGGCGTGCGCGACGGTCACCTACCCGGCGATTGAGGAATTTCACCCGCAGAGCGCCGTGGATGACCTCGGCAATCGCGATCAACATCCAGATGACAGTCGCTTTGGCAAGAATCGGGATCACAGTATTCAACTCCTCCGCCGGGAAACCAGGACGCTGAGGAGCGCGGTGAGAACCAGCGCGAGCACCCCGGCAATCAGGATGTGACCGAGAGGGAGTTTCTGTCCGCACTCGCAATCCGGCCTCTCCCATTTTCCGGTGGTCACAAGGGTTTTGATGGATTCGAGGCAGGGGCATGTGTTCATGGCGTCGATGGTATCCGAATTCTGCGGATTGACAAGATCGTGTGAGCCGAGAGAAAAGAGTGGCTCCGGCTACATGCGATGATACGCCGCGCGGTGCATGACCACCCGGCCGAACGCTTTCTGGATTTCAGCTCATTTTCG
>JBBQRY010000078.1:0-8588 GCA_038214335.1 Chthoniobacterales bacterium | reverse complement strand
TGCAATCGGCGATGGAAGGTCAGGGAGCATAGGCGTCCCGCCTGTGGGGAGTGGAGACTCCGCAGACAATAGCCAGTCACCAAACAGGCGAGACGCCTGTTCTCCCTGTTTGCACTTTTCGGAGATGCGCCCCGATCACTCTTCTGCGAAGGGGGAGATTCGGCGGGGAGTGTTGCTCGGGAAAAATCTACTGCCACAGCTTCCGATCCAGCGTGCGGTATTGGATGGCTTCAGCGATGTGGGCGGAGTCGATGCGTTCGGTGCCCGCGAGGTCGGCAATCGTACGGGAAACCTTGAGAATCCGGTCGTAGGCGCGGGCGCTGAGTTGGAGGTCCTCCATCGCGTGACGGAGCATTTCCTGGCCTCCGCTGTCGAGGGCACAGAATTTTTTGATTTGGCTGTGCCCCATGCGCGCGTTGCAGTTCGTTTTCCGTCCTCCCGCGAACCGTGCCTGCTGGACCGAGCGGGCTTCGATCACGCGTTGTCGGATTGCGGAGGAGGGCTCGGCGGATTCCGTGCTCGAGAGCTCGCGGTATTGGACGGCGGGGGCCTCGACATGGATGTCGATCCGGTCGAGGAGCGGTCCCGAAATCCGCGACCGATAGCGCTCGACCTGGGTCGGCGAGCAGCGGCACTCGCGGGCGGGGTCTCCAAAATATCCGCAAGGGCAGGGGTTCATTGCGGTGACCAGCATGAAGTCCGCCGGGAAGGTCATCGTGCCGGCTGCACGGGATATAACGACATAGGCATCCTCGAGCGGCTGCCGCATGACCTCCAGCGTCGAGCGTTTGAATTCTGGAAGCTCATCGAGGAAGAGGACCCCGTTGTGGGCGATGCTCACTTCGCCGGGAGTCGGATTCGTCGAACCGCCCAGCAACCCCGCGTCGCTGATCGTGTGGTGCGGAGCGCGGAACGGACGGTGCGCCACAAACGCCAGCTTCTCGGTGAGCAGTCCGCAGATGCTGTGGATCTTGGTTGTTTCCACCGCCTCTTCCAGTGACATCGGCGGAATGATCGTCGAAATCCGTTTCGCAAGCATGCTCTTCCCCGATCCCGGGGGACCAATGAACAGGATATTGTGTCCCCCTGCCACCGCGACTTCGATGGCGCGCTTCACGGCATACTGGCCTTTGACTTCGGAAAAATCGACATCCTCCGCGCGTCCGGCGGCGAGCCGCTCGGCAGCATTGCCGGCCACAGGAGATAGCTCGGATTTTTTACTCAGAAAATCGTAGGCTTCGCGCAGGTTGTGCACCCCATAAACATCAATGCCCTCGACAATGGCCGCTTCCGCTGCGTTCGCAAAAGGAAGCACGACCGCCTTCTTGCCCCGGTTCCTTGCCTCCAGGGCAATGGACAGCGCACCTTTGATCGGACGGATCTCTCCCGTGAGAGCCAATTCGCCCGCCACCAGACAGCGTTCCAAGCGCGGCAGGTCCGCGTGTTGGGCTGCGGCCACCATGCCAATGGCAATGGGCAGATCAAAACTCGGACCCTCTTTTTTGATGTCGGCCGGCGCGAGGTTGATCGTGGTGCGCTCGCGCGGCCAGCGCAGGGCACTATTGGCAATCGCCGTCGTCACGCGATCCTTGCTCTCCTTCACTGCGGTATCCGGCAGCCCGACCACAACGATCTTAGGTTCGCCGGAGCCGGAGTTTACTTCGATCTCCACCTCACGGGCATCAACGCCCTGGATGGCTGCGGAAAAAACTCGGGTAAGCATGTCTCAGAATTATCAGAGCAGTCGTCTGGTTCAAATGCAAAATCCCTTCACGGAAGTGGTTCGGGTCCGAAAAATGCACCAAAGGAGACACCCTGCCCCCCTTCTCTCGGACTGAGTGTGAGACGCATCCAAACTTCATGCTTCATCGTTCCGACTTCACGCTTCCTCCAACCCTCACCAGGCGGGCAAGTTCTTTGGGCAGCGGCGAGGCGAAGCGGAGCTCTTTGTCGGTGGTGGGATGCGGAAACCGGAGGGAGCAGGCGTGGAGGCCGAGGCGCTTGGCCGGGTCGCTGACTGCTCCGTATTTTTTGTCGCCGACAACCGGGCACCCCGCGTCGGAGAGGTGGACTCGGATTTGGTGACGGCGGCCGGTTTCGAGCGTGAGCTCGACCAGCGACCGCCACGTGCTGCGGCCGAGGACCCTGTAGTGGGTGACGGCATGGCGGGTCTCTTCGCTGGCGGGCGCGCTCACGACTTTGAACGGGTTGGATTCGTCGAGGTCGGATTCGAATGTCCCGAACGGTGATTTGAGATGCCCCTCCACGACCGCCTCATATTTCTTCTCCCCAAGCTCCCAGCGGCCCTGGAGGATCTCCTTGGCTTCGGGCGTCTTGGCAAAGACCATGAGCCCGGACGTCTCGCGATCGATGCGGTGGACGATCCAGATGCGCTCGCGGGAGAGCGGGTTGCCGCCCCTCACGTGATCCGTAAGCTGCCGGTAGGCGGTTTTCTCCTGCTCCCGCTCGCTGGCGATGCTCAGCAGGTCCTCCGGCTTGTCGATGACGATCAGGTCAGCATCCTCAAAAAACACCCGGATCCCGGACCCGATCACGGTGCGCGGAACTGCGAAGCGGTCGCTGCGCACGGCCACCACATCCCCGGGCTGAAGCGCATGGTTGAACTGGCTGAACGGACGTCCGTTGACCGTGATGGCCTGAAATTTTAGCCACTGCCGAATCTGCGTTTTTTTTATGTCCGTCCATGTTGCAAAGCAATAAGCGAGGAGTTCGGATGGGGCGGTGACAGTGGTTGGCTTGGGCATCGGTAATTTTGTATTCTAACAGCCGCTTCAGAATTGACAAGTTGGCGAGGGAAGCGTGTGGCGGTTTGCTCACCTGCGGCGGAAGAGAAACCTGAGAGCTGAAACTTGAAAGCTGAAAGGGTTTGCACTGCCTTGTCTTTTCATTGCCGCACGGTAAGATGCGCGCATGGAGATCAAAGAGCCAGAGGCTGCGTATCCGGCCCGCGTTCCGGCACCGCCGGAAGTGGCCGAGCGTGCCACGGAACTCGTGCGGCAGTTCGCCGAGTGCTTCTGGTTTTGGCGCACGGATGCCGAAATCTGCTACACGGACGATGTCGAGCTGGTCATCGAACATCTGCGGGAATACGGTGACAAACGGGCGTGGGAGGCGGCCAAGGAGTTGCGGCAATGCCTTTAACCCCGTTCCAGAAAGATGTGCTCGCCGTGCTTGCCGGCAACCGTTCCGAGGCCAGCCACGTGGCCGGAGGGCTGGTGCTCAACGCTCCGGAGGATTCTCCTCGTTTCTCACACGACTTCGATTTTTTCCATGAGGCGATCGAGGATCTGGCTACCGCGAGTGCGCGGGACGTGGCCGATCTTGAACGGGCCGGGTTCACGGTGGAAAAAATCGAGCGGGCCGCGGAGTGGCACCAGCGCTCCTCATTCCGCAAGGCGCATGTGACACGTGACGGGCAGCGGGTCGAGATCGACTGGGCACACGATTCGGCCTTCCGGTTCTTCCCGATTGTGCCCGATGAGGTGCTGGGCTGGAGGCTCCACCTTTTTGACATGGCCACGAACAAGGCACTCGCGCTCTCGGCGCGCATGGAGACCCGCGACTATGTGGACATCGTCGAGTTGACACGCCACTACCCGCTTGAGGCCATCATCTGGGCCGCCTGCGGAAAAGATCCCGGATTCAACCCCCTCTCGCTCCTCAAAATGGTGATCCGGTTCGCACGGATCGATCCCGTGGAACTGGATAAGATCAAAGCCCGTAAACTTGATCCTTTCGCGCTGAAGGAGCAGTGGATTGCCGCGACCGATAAAGCCCGCGAAGAAATCACTCTGCTTGCCGATGAACGGCTCGACATGCCCATCGGTATCGCGTTCGTGGATGACCAGTGCAAACCGGGCTGGATCCGCTCCAAGCCCGCCCTGCGGATTCACTATCCATCACTGCGCGGCTGCTGGCCGACCATCCATCCTGTGGCGGGAATCTAAAATTCGAAGCATGAGGCCTGCCACGCCGACTTTGCCGGGCGTTTTGCTATTCAGGCGTGGAGGGGCCTGGGTCAAAGGTCGATGCTGATGCCGTTGCGGACGAGGGTGAGGCCGGTGACGCGGGCGTATTCGGCGATGGCGCGGATGTGGTCAGCGCGGGCGCGGATTTGGTTGATTTCGGCGGTGGCGAGGTCGCGCTGGAATTGGAGGACTTCGAAGGTGGTGCTGGTGCCGCTGGTGAGGCGGGCTTGGGCGGCATTGAGGGTTTCGCGGGCAAACTCGAGTGCGGTCGTGGTGGCGTCGATGCGTTTGCGGGTGGTTTCAATCTGGCCTGCGGCGTTGTCGGCTTCGACGAGGATTGTCTGCTCCAAGCGTTTGAGCGAGACAAGGCCTTGGGCGATTTCGAGTTTGTTGGCTTCGAGGTTTCCGCGGGCGGTGCGATTTGGAACGGGCAGGCTGCCGACGATGCCGGAGGACCATGTGTAGTTGGTGCCGGCCTGGCCGGTTACGCGCTGGAGGCTGTCAGAGAGACCGGTGTCGATGCCGTTGACTCCGAAGCTGGCCACGAGGTCGAGGCGGGGGAGGGTTTGGTTGCGCGAGAACACGACGTTGATCTGGCGTTTCTGCAAATCGAGAAGGGCCTGGCGGTAGTCCGGACGGATCTGAAAGGCCAGAGGAAAATCCTTTTCGGGATTGGCTTTCACGTTCGGCAGGTCGGGCAGCGAATCAATCTCCAGGCGCGTCTGCAACACGTTGAAGACTTCGTCTGTAACGAGTTGTTTGAGAAAATTTTCGCTGTCGAGCATGGAGCGTGTGGCGACGAGCACACGTTCTTCGCGGGCTGCAAGATCCGTGCGGGCCTGCATGACATCCAGCGGGGACATCACGCCGATTTCCGCACGTTTCAGGTTGTCCGAAAGCAGGCGGGCAGAAAGTTCCTTCGAGCGCTCTTCGACTCCGAGGTTTTCACGGGCGACAAAAAGGTCGCAATACGTGTTGACGGTATCGGTGACGATCTGGATCACGCGCTCGCGCAGGGTCCATTCCGAAATGGCGCGGTTTGCGCGGGCAATCCGAAGCTGTGCGAGGTTCACATCCGTCCCAAAATTTTTGAGGAGGGGTTGGGTGATATTGAGTCCGAGGAACGAATTGTAGCGATCGTTGTTGAGGCGGTTGTCGGTATTGCGGGTGCTGGAGGCGCCGAGGTCGTAGGTGAGTCCCCATGGGGTGAGTCCTGTGATGCTGGAGTCCAGCTCCGAGCCGGAGGTGCGTGCGAAGAGGAGAGGGGTATCGCCGCCGGGCCCAAGCGTAGGGGTGTTGAGTTCGCTATTGAGCGTGCGAAGCTCGGTGTTGTTTTCGTCGTAGGTGATCGAGACCTCGACCGTGGGATCAAATTTTCCTGACGCCGAAAGCTGCCTGGCGCGGGCAATTTTTGGTGTGAATTTTTCCGCTCGAATCTCAAAGTTTTTTGCGAGGGCGCGGCGGATGGCCTCGGACAAATTGAGTTTCAAGGCGTCGGCGGCGTGTGCGCCTGGCGAGCTGGCGGCGAGCAAAGCACCTGCCAGCACGAGGCCTTTGAGAGATGAAAAAAAGCGACCCGGTGAGTTCATCCTAAATACCGCAGAAGAATTGACCACGGATTACACAGATACACGGATAGAGGAAGTTATGACAATCTTTCTGCGCTTTGCGATTCACCTTGGGCGCATCTCTGAAAAGTGCAATCGGCGATGGAAGGTCAGGGAGCATAGGCGTCCCGCCTGTGGGGAGAGGAGACTCCGCAGACAATAGCCAGTCACCAAACCGGCGAGACGCCTGTTCTCCCTGTTTGCACTTTTCGGAGATGCGCCCATTCACCTTGCGGGTGAACGGGGCTTGTGGTCCAAATATTTCCATAGCAGTGACGGTGGTTCCAAATGCTTTTTCGAGGTTCATTAGAAATCCATGGACGGCGGGGGCGGCAACTGAATCGCCGGGGCGTCGAGCGGGGAGTCCAGCGGCTGCACGCTTTCGGCCTTGCGGACCTCGGGTTCGGCTGCGGGTGGAGGAGCATCGGGGAGTGCCGCGGGCGTGGCGTTGGGATCGGAGCCCTCGGCAGGCTTGTCCTCGGGCGTCACCGGCAGCGCCTTGGCCACCGGGATCCCGCCTTCTTCAAAGATTTCCATGCCTGGGCGGATCGACTGGTAAACGTCATTGAACCCTAGAAGCGTGGGGGCGACAACGGCGATGGGGCGGATCGTTTTGAGGTCCACGGCAGAGGCGGCGCGCGGCCAGTCGGTTCCGTCAAATTGCTTCGTGTAGTTGCGGATCCCTCCTCCATGCACATCGCACGGGATTTTCGGAATCTGGGCCTCGGTGGCGAATTCTTTGTAGGAGAGCGGCTGTGAGCTGGCGATTCCGGCGCTGGCGTTTTTGAAATCGAGCTTGCAGCGGGGAGTGGCCAGCAGTCCAGTGATCCCGCAGATTTCGACTTCGCGCAGGGTTTCGGGTTTGGGGATGGGCTGTGGCGGGAAGCCCTTCACCGAGGCGTTGATAATTTTTGTCCAGATCGGCAGCGCGAGGTCTTTGCCAAAGGCTCCGCGGTAGATCTTCGTAGGACGGTCAAATCCGACCCATACCCCGCACGTGACAGCGCTCGTGTATCCGAAGAAATACGTGTCCATGAAGTTGTAGGAGGCTCCGGATTTTCCGCCGACGGGAGAGGCCGTGAGTCCGAATTGCCCGGCGGCGATGGCACCCGGACCACGCTCCATGATTTCCGCAAGGCCCGCATGGACTTGGAAAGCGGCCTCGGGCGAAATCGCCTTCACCCGCTTGTGTGGTTCCTCATAAACAACCGTGCCATCGGAATCCAAAATGCGCTGGATGATGTGGATTTCCGCAGGCCGCATTCCGCCATTGGGAAACATCGTGAACGCGAGCGTCATCTCATCCAACGTGAGTTCGCTGCTGCCGAGAAAGCTATTGGTGTAGTTGCGAAGGGGAGAGGAAATGCCCGCTGCCTTGGCGGTGGTCTTGAGGGCATCCAGTCCGATGCGCAGCCCGAGCCGCAGGGTCGCCGCGTTTTTCCCTTTCACCAGCGCGACCCGCGTCGTCATCGGGCCTTCGTATTCGTTATCTTCTCGCTCGACTCCCCACTCGCCAAGAATTCCGGTGGATCCCCCGATCATCACAAACCGGTTGTCAATGCAGGCATCTTGGACAATTTCGCCCGGAAAGATTCCTGTGTTGTAGGCGGAGGCGAAGACGAGCGGAGTGAAAGCGGTGCCGACTGGACGTCCGCCTTGGAGCGCGCGGTTGTATTCGCTGTGCTTGAAATCGCGTCCGCCAACGAGCGCCAGGACTCCGCCGGATTTGTTATCCAGGGCGAGCGCTGCCCCCTGCAGGTATTTCGGCTCCGGCAGCTTGGCGGACATATTGCCGCGATTGATGGCATCTTCGATCGACTTTGTCGCAGCCTTGTATTGAGCAAAGGTCGGATGCGTGTAGCCGGGGGTGGATTCGACTTGGGAGAGGAAATCGCGGGTCGTGCGTTCGGCGGTCCGCTGCATTTCGGAATCCAGCGTGGTCTCGATCCGGTAGCCGCCATTCATTGCACGGTCAAACCCGAGGTCCTTGATCGCCTGCTGGCGGATCATGTCCACCGCATACGAAAGCTTGAACGGATTCGTGCGCTTCACGGTGTAGAGCTTCATCGTTGTCTGCTCCTCGTATTGCTGGCGGCTGATGAATCCCATTTCGCGCATCCGGCGGAGCACGAAGTTGCGGGCATCGGTTGCGCCATCGATGTTGTTCCACGGCGAGAGCGCCTGCGGGCTTTTGAGCAGTCCGGCGAGCATGGCCGCCTGCCCAATATCGAGATCCTTGGCGGGACGTCCGAAATATCCGCGCGCGGCAGACTCCGCTCCGTAGAACCCGCTCCCGAAATACACGCGGTTCAAATACAGCTCCATGATCTGATCCTTGGAAAATTTTTTTTCTATCCGCCATGAGAGGAACATTTCGATGAGCTTGCGCTGATACGTGCGTTCGCGGAGCTCGAAGGAATTTCGTGCCAGTTGCTGGGTCACCGTGCTGGCCCCTTGGCTGATCCGGCCCTTGCGGTAGTTGGAAATCGCGGCGCGGAGGATGCCTATGTAATCCACGCCGTCGTGCTCGTAGAATTTGTTGTCTTCTGCCGCAATCACCGCCTTCGTGAGCATCGGCGCGATCCGTTCGTAGGGCACAGGCTGACGGTTCTGGATAAATAATTTCCCGAATTCCTGCCCATTCCGGTCGTAAAGTACGGAGGCCGACTCCATGCTGCCGACTTTTGTGAGGTCAAATTCTTTTGCACGCAGGTCAAATTGATGAGTGAACACCCCGAAGGCCACCCATGCTGCGAAAGCGCCAAGGCACAGGATGCCCAACGGAATCCAAAGCAGCTTGCGCTTGTAGAACGGTATTCTGCGTCCGCGTTTCGGTCGATCTTCCCAACTGTAATATTTCTTGCTGATGGGTTGGTATTTTCCACGCCACGGCCCGACACGCAATTGGTAAAATGCCGGATTTTGAAATTCTTGGGCTTTTCATTGCGCACGGATTTTGCTATCAAGGGGCACACTTTCCGCGTTTCAGCCC
>JBBQRY010000077.1:0-8647 GCA_038214335.1 Chthoniobacterales bacterium | reverse complement strand
CCAAGAAACAGGAATGCCCGCACGCGCAGAGCAATGCCAAGAAGCACGCCCAGGACCGACAGCAGAGCGAGAATGAGCGGCAGCCACAGCGAGGTTCCCACGCCATTGAGGAACATGTCCGCCGAAGAGGAAATATAGATCACGAGGAGTGAAAGATACCGGATCGTGCCAAGCGTGTGCTGGCCTAGCCGCTCGCGGTGGAGGTAGGCAGCAATGAGCACGGAGAGCGCAATCGGGATCAGCCAAAGCTGCGGATGCTGAAAAAATCGAAGTCCGCTCGTGTGGTGGAGCACGGTCCAGAGTCCGCCATTTCCGGCCAGCGCTGCGAGCAATCCAAAGCCAAACGAACGTCGCGCCAAGGACAAACCACCGTAGAGTAACCCCACTGCAAAAAGCAGGGTGGAATACGAGGTGGAGGAACCGGTGCTCCAGAATCCAAGGAGCGGAATCAGCGGCAGCAGAGCGCCCGTCTTCATGAGCGGCTCTGACAATACGAATGTGCTCTTTCTACGAAAAACCTCACCCAGTCCGACCCCCGCAAAGGCCAGTGCCATCACAAGAAACGGCCAGAACTGGGAAAGGAAACCCTCGAACAGCCATGGCAACGTGAGGCGGAAGTGGATCATCGTCAGTGCCAACAAGCCTTCTGCCGCATACACATGAAGCGAACGCTTCTTTTCTTCCAGCCGGAGGGGATCCGAGGCCGGAACGAGCGCACACCGAATCAGCAGGACGGCGGTCCCAAACAAAGCCGCCCCCACAACCCACACGCCAGCCATGCTCATGGCCACATGACCTCGTTGGATTTTTTGAAGCCCTTCGCCCAACAGGATGAGCACCAACACGCCGCCCGCAGATACCGCACAAATGCGCAGAGATCGAACCAGCGGCTCGGTCCATTGGGCAAGAGGGGTTGGTCGCAGCAGAGATCCCACTCCCAAGGCAGAGGCGAGCACCACAAGGGTCACAGCCAGATGGTCCAGCAAGAGTCTGGTAACCGGATCCATGAATGCCTGCGCGCTGGCCAGCACAGCCAACACCCCAAGGCCAATTGCCACGGTGCGCAGATCCCGCCGGCTGCGATCCGCCATCCATCCCATCGTCACAGCAGGCAGCAGAAGCGCCAGGCCCATCCCGATTCTCCAAGCCAAAGGAAGAATCTCGGTTCCGGCACCAAGCACAAGGGACGACACCACCAGCACCATGGCGACGGCAATTTGGAACTGAACCGCCTCATACACTCCGTAAAGCTTGGCATCAAACGCGGGCATCCGAAGCACACGGAGCATCGCCCCGCGCCAGCGTTGCAATCCGGCTGAGACCACCGCGAATCCCCCGAATGCCAGCACCGCCCATGCCAGCAACCATGGGGGAAAAAGCGCAGCTTGATTCAGCGCCATGAGCACGCCGGTATATCCGATTCCATAGAGTGCCGGACCCCGCGCCGTGGAGGATCGGATCCAGCAACGTGCGAGGGCCACGCCAAATGTCGCTCCACCGGCACTCCATGCCAGCACGGTCGAAGCGGGAAGCGCCCCTTCCAGTGAGATGTGAAAAATCCCACTGAGTGCCAGCAACGCAAGCACGCCCATGTTGAGCAGGACGACAGAATCCCAGAGCGGAGGAAGGTTCTGGCGTTCGGCCATGCCGGGCGTTCGCGCGATTTTATTTTCCAGTGGCCACGACATCCCGGCGGCTACCGCCAGACAAAGCGCGAAGAGATGTCCGTAGTCCGATGGAGTTCCAGAGAACCAGACTCCCTGCATCCAGAGAAGCTGTGCCGCAAGCACCCCCAGACCTGCGGCCAGATACGCCCACAGCCGATAGCACTCCAGCCAGGCTAACCCCGCAAAAACAGCAGCCGCCCCGAACACCCATGCAACCGTCCATGTCGTCCCGGTCGGATCAATCCCATACGCGCGAAAGACCAGAATGAGCAACAGTCCAGCCAGTGCCAGCACCCAACCCCGCCGTTGCAGACACCGAGGATCTGCGCTGCGAAACCATCCCAAGCCTACAACGAGCATCTGGCTCAGCAGGATTCCCATTCCAAGCACGTGATAGGCCCGCCAATCCGGATGGACCCCGACCCCCGCCGCGCACGCTGCCATGCTCGCAAGAAGGAGCCCGCCCATCGCGGGATACGATGGCGACCAGTGACGCCAATCGCGAAGCCGCCGCCAATCCGCCACAGAAAAAACTCCCAGCACACAGGTCGCAATCCCCCAGACGGAAGCCAATTGCGCGGTAGCTGGCGCGGTAAAATCCGGACGCAGAAAAATCCAAAGCGCACCCATTGTCAGCATCAGACATCCCCATCCGAATCCGAGAAGCCCATACCCCCGCCGCAAGGTGGAGGTCGGGAGTCCACGCCCTTCGAGTCCGCGCCAGATCACAGTGCCGACGGCGATGGTCAGGAGATTGAGGTGGAGGAGATGCACCGTGCGGACAGTGTCCGTGAGCGGGAAGGACAACAATCCTCCCACCGTGACGGCAAAATTCGCCATCACGGCAGCAACCAAGATCCTTCCCGGACTCCGCTCCCGCCATCCGAATCCCCCGACGATTCCCACAATGACCGCCAAGGGTCCGACGAGTTGGAAGACTCCACGCGATTGCCAAATCTCCCAAAATGAAGAGCTCACGCCAACCGCCGGAATGACTAAAAGCGCCAGCAAAAACTCAAGCCCGTGCGCCGGATTTCCCTGCCGCTCCGCAAACCCCGGCCAAGCAAACCGCTCCGCGTAGGCGGCTATGCGGTCGCAGCTCCAGACGCCCGCCGAAAGTGTCACATAGCCAAGGACTGCGACCCAGCGCAGCCAGACGACCATGGATTCCGCGTCCTCGAAGAACCGTGCCGACCAGAGAAGGATTCCCGCCGTGACCAGCACCATGCCCGACAGATTGCGCGGCCTCCATTGGTCCCAGAATTCCGCCACGAAACAGACTGCAATGCCGAGAAGAATCCCAACCGTCGGAAATGCGAGGGCGGCTTGCGCCCAGCGTTGATCGAGCAATCCGTGTAGGCCATGCAGGGAGATGCCAAATCCGACCATGCCCAGCATGCCGAGCAAAGCCACCCAGCCCAGCGCACGGTCGAGCGAAGAGCCTTCCACAAGCTGACGGATCGTTTCACCACTCGATTCCAAGCCCCGGCGTCGAAGGATCAGGCGCAGAGCAAGGAACCCGCCAGCCACAAGAAGGAGCACCGCCCCGTAAGCTTGCAGAACATGTGGATGAACAAAAAGGAATCCGAACTGGTAGTTCTCTGGCCGCCTGGAAAAAACCGCGGAGACACCCAGCAGCAGGGAAACGGTCGATGCGAATTGGAAGCCAAAGAAAATCCATGCGCCGCGTGCTTCCAGGGCCAACGCCAGCCACAGGCCAGCCAGCCAGAGCGTCCTTGCAGCAGAGGCTCCGGAGGGCACCACACCGAGCTGAAACGCTATCGCTGCCGCCATGCCCAGCGATGTCAGCATGGCCACATGGCGTCCGGTCTCCACAAAGATCGTGCCCCATTGCGGAGTCTGCTTTCCGCCTGCCAGAAACCCAAACGCCACAGTGCCAAGGATGGCAAAAACCAACCACCACTGCGGATCCTGTGGAGTGCGAAAAACCAGCAACTGCATCAACGTGACGAACAGAAATCCCCATCCCACCAGCGCCAGAAAATGCGATTTTCGGACCCCGGCAAGCCCGAGAAAAAGAACCGAGTAAATGGCAAAATACCAAACGGCGCCATGATCAGCCACGCGACCGAATCCATGAAACGCGACCAGCAGGAGGTGGATTGCGGCCACGGTCCAAAAAGCCACATCATAACTTTTTGCAGAGCGTCCAGAATGCCGCAACCACTGTGCGAGGCCTCCCAGCACCGCAAGAATTCCGAAATACAGAGCGAGATGATGAGGGCTGAAAACCATTGTCGCCAGCTCGCGCATCGTGGACAACCCGTAAGGCAGATCCCCGAGCAGCACGCGCGCCAACAGCCAGAGAAAGATCGTGAGGCAAGCCGCCGCCGGAATCTGCGCCGCCTCGACACGGAACCGCCACGCCGAGACAAAAAGCATCGCGAACCCCATGCCGGTGACTCCCAGCATCGCCGCCGGTGACGGAAGCGAAAGGATCCCGCAAAGCGCAAGAAGAGCCGCACCAAAGACCATCAGGCTGGTGCCCACCAGTGCCATACGCATCGGTTTC
This sequence comes from Chthoniobacterales bacterium, assembly GCA_038214335.1. Taxonomy (GTDB): domain Bacteria; phylum Verrucomicrobiota; class Verrucomicrobiia; order Chthoniobacterales; family Terrimicrobiaceae; genus QYQL01. The sequence continues at coordinate 4,447 of JBBQRY010000077.1, read as the reverse complement.
GTGCGCTGGAGCCAAAGACCACCACCAAAAGCCGGCAAAGCATACAGGCAAAGCAGAGGTGCCAACGTCCGCAGCAGTGGGCCACCATACTCGTGAGCAAGAAACCCCATGGTCAGCAGTGCCGCGAAAAAAACCGTCCCAGCCAGCGTGAGCCACCCATAAGCCGATTCCTCGCCTTCCACCCCAGCACACAGCCGTAGCCCCCAGCCCGCACTCACAAGAAACGCCACCACCGATATGACCGCCAAACCCGCAGCAAACCCCTGCGAGGTCTCCATCCCCCGTGCCCCCAAGAGAAGCGGAAATGCCGCCCCAAGAACACCCGCCGCTAGTGCCGACGCCGCACCCGGAACCAGGACCCGTCCGCCGAAAAACAGAAGCACCGCGAACACGCCCACCGCTACAACTTTTCCTAAGAGCGGCGCGACGCCCGCATCCGTTCCCGTGAACGCCGCAATCGCCAAAAAATTCAGCGGCACCAACAAGGTGGCCGTGACGAGCAGTCCGCGACTCGTAGTCGGCAACTTCCAACGATGCTCCATGAAGAGCGCACTGCCAAAAAGTGCCGCCGTCAGCCCCGTAAACAACCCAAACTTCAACAGCGGAATCCCCGAGATCGTGGACCAAAAACTCAATACCAACGCCGCCGAACAAAGCACAATCAACAACCCCCCAACCAGCTCGCCCCATCGGATATGCTTCGACTCCATAAACGCCGCCACCATCTCGGTCCATGGTTTCTCTGGAGGCCGAGGCGGAGCCACTGGAGGCGGAGGAGCAACCGGAATCGAAGTCGCCGTCCGTGAAGTGTTGTCCGACTCGTCGGACCTGTCGGACAAAGGAATCTTTGGTGCGACCTTTGGCACAACCGGCACCGGAGTCTCGCGAGCGTTCCACTTTGCCTCCAAAGCCATTTCCGCCGCCCGCTTCGCCACCGGGGCCGCCTCGGATCGAGCATGCGGAATCCCCACAGGCACACCATCTCCGGACTCCCGATACGTCTCGAAAACTTTTTCATAAACGTCCATCGGCAGAACCCTCTCGCGACAAAGCCGGGACAATTCCTCCAGCACTATCGCCCGCTTTTCACCGGTCCTTGGCTTCCTTGGCTCCCGCTCGATCGAAAGCAAACTCACCGAATTTCCGCCGGAGAGCGCACGGAAGAGTGCCGCCAAAAACACCCAAATCCCATGGCCGATCAATGTGAGAAATACCAAAGAAACAACAAGCCAGAAAAGAAATGTAACCATGTGTGGGGGCCTCATCATCTACCAGACCCACACTGCCAATGCAACGCCGTCCGGAACCGAAATGGCGCTGCAGATCTAGGCTTAGGCGGCGTCACGGATGCCCTCGCGCTCAGGGAACCGACGATCAATCCGACTGGTATCTGCGACAGAATGGACCGATTTCCGGTCTTTTCCTTGATCTTAATCAAATAAAATAATCAATTTTATTGACATGGATTCGTGAACTCCCTATCTCCCCCCGCCATCCTATGAAATATATTTGTGTCGCAGCTGTATTTGTGTCGGGCGTCTTTTCTTTCGATGCCTACGGCAGTGTCAATTTTTCCTTCAACTACACCGATTCGGCGGGGCAGGGATTTAACGACGTTGCTTCTGGTGCCACGCGCCGTGGAGCGCTCGAGTTGGCGGGGCAAAACTTTGCGAGCGCGTTTTCTTCGTATAATGCCACGATTGTGATGGACGTAGACGGCATGGCCACGGGCAGCACCTTGGCCTCTGCTGGAAGTGAAGCGATGGTGATCTCAGGGTTTGGCACCGGGGAGGTTGTTCGAAACAAAGTGCTCAATGGAACAGACCTCAACGGCACGGCCGCTGACGGTTCCGTCTCCGTAAATCTTGCCACAATCGCATGGGAATTCAATCTCAACGCGACGCCGACCAGCTTACAATACGACTGGTATTCGACTCTCTACCATGAATTTGCCCACGCCTTTGGATTTGCTAGCGGTATTGGCACAGACGGCGCAGGGGTCCCAGACGCGACAGGCGACTCGTGGAATAAGTTTGATCAATTCTTGACCGACAAAAATGGAGCATCTGTGTTTTCTGGAAATACTCTAAACGGTTCTACCTACGGCACCCTCTTAATCGGTGGTGCAAGTCCTGGAGCCGGATTGTTCTTCAATGGCCCAACCTCTGGACTCGTCGGTCTTTACTCACCCACTGCCTTTGAACAGGGGAGTAGCGGATCGCATCTGGATGACCAGAACACGGCTTATGCCAGCCTGATGATGCTCGCGGCAACCGGTGCGGGGCCGTCAAGTCGCAGTTTCAACCCGATCGAGGAAAATATTTTCAAGGATCTCGGCTACACGCAGGTCGGCCAGATCATCCCTGAGCCTTCCACCCTCATACTTGCGGGCCTTGCGTTTGGCTTTCTGGCAGTTCGCCTCCACAGGAAACGCTGCTGACTCCTGACCCATTGCGGACGAAGCCTTCTCAACTACTCCGCAAGCAAGAGAATTCTTTCAATGGATTTCACGATGATTTGTGGGGAATCATGAAACTCGGAAACCCGCCCGGTGGCACGACTCGGCTTTCCGATCAGATCCATCAGGGCGGGCATTAGGAACCGGGAGTCCGTGGTTTTGACTAGGAGGGAAAACTTCTCGTGGGCGATGGACTCGAAGTTGAATTTGGTCAGGTGCCATCATGCGTCCCTGCGCACGACCATGGCCAAACCGTCTGTGCAGGGCAAGACGGAAGGCGCTGGCAGCCCCCTGACGCACCTTGATTTATCAAATTCCTCTTGTTTGGTCGGTGTGCTCCATGGAATTTCAAGCGTTTCCCATCCGATCAGGGAAATCGCCATAACGAGGCATCTTCCATCCCATAACATTCTGAATTTCAGGATTTCCATAGAGCAGAATTCTTTATATCTTCGGGACAGGTTTCAATGCTCATGGAAATTTTTCGATCCTTTTATCGGCCTTCAATAGAATTTTTGCGTCATGTCTGAAAGTGACGTGACAGCTCCTGATGCGGGGAGGGACACCGAGCGCACATGGCTTTTTGTCGGCGATTTTCTTTTTTATCTCCGCCTTCTGGCGCGCCAATTTGCAAACATCGCCCGCGAGAACGGCAATACCCGCAAAAACATGGTCATTGTGCCCGAAGCCTCCATGGCATGGGAGCAGCTTGAGACAGGCGACTGCGATGTCGTTCTCTTGGATTGTGCCGAGACCTCGGAAAAACACCTTGAGTTCCTTCGTAACATCCGGGAGCGGCACCCCGAGATCCGGCGGGTGCTGATTTCTGCGACTCTGAACAAAAAGATGGAATCCGAGTTGATGGAAGCTGGCGCACACTTGTGTTTTTCCAAGCCAAAAACGTCCGAGGAGGCAGGATCGGTCTATCATCTGGTGAACGCTCTCACGGGCGGTCACGGGTTCTATCCCAATGGGGCATTCAAGGGACTCGCACCTGCCCGCTTTATTCAGTTCCTCTGCGCACGGGGCGAAAGTGGCAGCGTGGCCATGGAAACGGAGAAGGGGCAAGCCGTGCTGGTGCTGGAAGAGGGGCGCATCGTGGATGCCACGTTCGGCGACTTGCAGGGCGATGAAGCCGCCGCGACCATCCTTGCTCTCGATCAGACCGAGCGGTGCCATTTCCGGCACATGCTGACTTCACGGTTTCACACAATCCAGGTTCGGACCCACCAGCTTTGGCTGGATTCCAATAAACTCAAAGAAGCCGCTGCTCCGCCACGTCCTTGTCCCAAAAACGCTCGCCCGGCAAAACCCCTCGGAGAAACTTTGCGGACACTCGATTCTCAGGACAAACTCTCGCTCCAAATTCATCTCGATTCCAAGGACCCCGTTGAAATGGACAATGCGGGAGCCGAAAGCTCCGAAGATTCGCAATCTCCATCCCAGACCGGAGGTTCCCAATGAGAAATCACCAGCGGCTTTTCATGGAAAATACGAGGAGGATTTCTTCGCAGGCTCGCTCTTCCACCACACCCTTTTTGCAACCCTTTTTCTGCCGTGTTTCTTGATTCGGGCCGCCGTTACGAACTCTGCGGGCTTCTGGGGCGCGGCGGATTGGGAGAAGTGCTCCTCGCCACCGACCTCCAACTGAATCGACCCGTCGCCATCAAGCGGCTTTACCAGAACCCCGAGGCCACCGCGGAGACTGCTGCGGCAGCTATTCGCGAGGCGCGTGTCCTTGCCTCACTCCTCCACCCGAATGTCGTGGCGGTTTTTGATATTTTTGAATTCCTTGGGGATGTGCTCGTGGTCATGGAATATGTTCCCGGACGCACCCTTCAAGAGATTGGGGATCATGCTCCGATGGTGTTGGAGGATTTCCTGTCCGTGGCCACGCAGAGCCTGCGGGGCGTGGCCGCGGCGCACGATATCTCGTTGCTGCATTGTGACATCAAGCCCAGCAACATCATGGTCTCACCCGGTAACAAC
>JBBQRY010000076.1:0-8683 GCA_038214335.1 Chthoniobacterales bacterium | reverse complement strand
GTTTGGCCTTGCTTCCAACAACAAACAACCTCTGCCGACTTTGCGGAACGAAACGGACCGCATCAACAATGAAGACGTCGACGGCATATCCAAACTCGTTCAGAGCAAAAAGCGCGTCGCGAAAATCGTCCCCGTCATTCGATGTCAAAAAGCCTGCGACATTTTCCAGCAGAATGAGTGGCGGACGACGCTTCCCCATTCCTTTGAGCGCATCGACGAAACCCCAAAATGCAGAAGAATGTGTTCCCGCGAGTCCGTGCCGGGCACCCGCGAGAGACAGGTCGTTGCAAGGAAAAGAAGCCGTGGCTAAATCAATATCTGGAAGGTCTTTGCCATCAATGTTGTGAACGTCGCCCAGAACGAACTCGCACACTCCCTCGTTGAAGTTGTCGCGATACATTTCCCACTTTTTCTCATCGAGATCATTGGCCCAGACTGTTATCCAGCCTTCCTTGTCCAGCCCCATTCTCATGAGGCCGATCCCGGCGAAAAACTCTGCGGCACGTCGTTGCATCCTGCCTGAATCACATACACCAGATGTTCACGGACTGCAATCTTTGAGAAAACCGGGAAGAAGCACGGCCTGACATACGTGCATGGCAACAGATGTGCGGAACTCAGGCGAATGTGAGGAAGCTCAGAAGCGTGATGCCGATGATGCCGGCGATGACTGCCCAGCCAGCGAGTTCATGCGGCAGGCGGTGTCTGGGCCGGGCCTTGGTTCTCGCCAGAGGTGAACTTTGCCACCAGTGTGGCCGGATGGAAAAATCGTTTGAGGAACTCGACTACGCGGCCACTCCGCTTGGGGAATTGGTTTTGCGGAGGCGCAAGGTCCCGATGCTGGAGAATGAGATCGTTTACGAGATCCTCCTCAACGGCGAGTTTCTGATGAGCAGCCTTTTTCATGTCGTGGAAGAGGCGCTGGCCGATCTTGGGCTGGAAGCGGGGCCACTGGGAAAATTGGATGTCGTGGTCGGAGGGCTGGGGCTTGGATACACGGCCGCCGCCGCATTGAGGCACGAGAGAGTCCGGTCCTTGCTTATCGTGGATTTTCTGGAGCCGGTCATTCGCTGGCATCAATCCGGTTTGGTGCCGCTCGGTGCCGGGATTTCGTCCGATCCGCGCACGCGTTTCGTGGCCGCCGACTTTTTTGCGCTGGCTGCTGAGCCTGGAACGGGGTTTGATCCGGCAACCCCCGGAGGGAAAGTTCATGCCGTCCTCTTGGATATCGATCACACTCCGCAGCATTGGCTCAACGCCCGGCACGCGTCATTTTACACGGTGGAGGGATTGCAAAAACTTCGCAAACATCTGCTGCCCGGCGGAGTTTTTGCCATGTGGTCGGACGAGCCTCCGGACAAGGAATTCTGCTCCAAGCTGGAATCCGTTTTCACACGAGTGCATGCGCATACTGTGAGTTTTCCAAATCCCATTCGGGGTGGAGAATCCTCCGGCACAGTCTATGTGGCTGTCTGTCCCGACCCGTAACCGCTAAAGGCAAAGGGGACAGCATCCGGCTTCCGCGCCGCAGGCTTGTCGGGGCGAAGAATCCGGCTAGGCTCACGGGAATGAATGCGACTGTTCCTGATGCCTCCGGCCATTTTGGTGCTTACGGGGGGATGTTTGTTCCTGAGACGTTGATGACGGCATTGCAGGATCTCGACCGTGAGTATCGTGCGGCGGCGGCGGATCGCGCGTTTCAGGCGGAGTTGGCGGATCTGCTCGAGCACTTCTGCGGACGTCCGACCCCGCTGTATTTTGCGGAGCGGCTCACCGAGACGCTGGGCGGGGCCAAGATTTTTCTGAAGCGCGAGGACCTGCTGCACACGGGAGCGCACAAAATCAACAATGCGATGGGGCAGATTTTGTTGGCGCGTCGGATGGGGAAGCGGCGGATCATTGCCGAGACAGGAGCGGGTCAGCACGGGGTGGCGACGGCGACTGCGGCAGCGCGGTTTGGATGCGAGTGCGTGATCTACATGGGGGCAGTGGACATGCAGCGGCAGGCATTGAACGTCGCGCGCATGCGGTTTCTTGGGGCCAAGGTGGTGCCGGTAACGGCGGGGCAGGCGACGCTGAAGGAGGCGATCAATGAGGCCATGCGGGATTGGGTCACGAATGTGCGTTCGACCCATTATATCCTCGGCAGCGCCTTGGGTTCGCATCCATACCCTATGATGGTGAGGGACTTCCATAAAGTGATCGGAGAAGAAACCCGGAGCCAAATCCTCGCTCGCGAAGGGCGATTGCCGGATCACTTGGTCGCCTGTGTCGGCGGCGGCAGCAATGCCATCGGGTTCTTTCACGCCTTTCTCGGGGATGCCGAGGTGAAAATGATTGGCGTGGAGGCGGGAGGCGAGGGCATCACCTGCGGACGTCATGCGGCGCGCTTCCAAGGCGGCAGGCTGGGTGTGCTCCAAGGCACCAAGACGTGGCTGCTCGCGGACGAGAACGGTCAGATCGAACTCACGCATTCGGTATCGGCTGGGCTGGATTACGCGGCGATTGGCCCGGAGCACAGTTACTACCGGGATCTGGGGCGCATTGAATACGACTTTGCGACCGATGACGAGGCGCTCGCGGCGTTCCGCCGGCTTGCGGAAGTCGAGGGGATCATTCCGGCACTCGAAAGTGCCCATGCCATTGCCCACGTGATCAAGCTGGCTCCCACGCTGGATTCTTCGAAGATCGTGATCGCGAATCTTTCCGGACGAGGGGACAAGGACGTGCAGCAGGCAGCCGAAATGTTGCTCACCGATGCCTGATCCAGCGTCCAGACTGATTTCGTTTGAACCGGAACCGCAGGCCCTGCGGGATGTTCCCTCGGCAATTGCCCGCTCACAGGAGTTCCTTCTCGGTTGCCAGCATCCGGATGGATATTGGCAAGGGGAGTTGGAGGTCGATGCCACGCTGTGCTGCGACACGATCCTGTTCCTGCACTGGAGCGGACGGAATGAACCTGACCTCCAGCAGCGCTGCGCGGACCACATCCGCCGCCGCCAGATCGAAGATGGGGGTTGGAATATTTTTGTCGGTGGACCCTCCGAGATCAACGCCTCGGTAAAGGCCTATTTTGCGCTCAAGCTGGCGGGAGATTCGCCGCATTCGGACTGGATGCGGGAGGCCCGGGCAAACATCCTGCGTCTTGGCGGCATCCCCCAGATGAATACCTACGGACGTCTCTACCTGGCACTGCTCGGCCAGTTCCCATGGGAATTCGTGCCGACGATCCCGCCGGAGATCTTCCTTCTTCGGCGGGGCGTATTTTTTAATATCTACGAAATGTCGGCATGGAGCCGCACGATCATTGCCCCGCTGGCGATTCTCAATCACTTCAAGCCCGTGCGCCCGCTGGCGCCCGCGCTGCACATCCACGAACTCTATCCGGCAGGCATGGAAAAGTCCGACCTCTCGCTCAAAAAAGATCCCCGGTTCTGGGCATGGCGAAACTTTTTTCTACGCTGCGATGCGGGCCTCAAGCTCTACAATCAGTTTCCATTTCATCCCCTGCGCCAACGCGCATTGAAGGCTGCGGAATCTTGGATGACCGAGCGCATGGGCGAAGGATGCGACGGACTCTCAGCGATTTTTCCGGCGATGCTCAATGCCATGATGGCGCTGCGCGTGCTCGGATACGCAGACGATCATCCGCTCATGGTGAAGGCATGGAACGACTTCACGGACCTCTTTGTGGAGGATTCCTCGGATTTCCGAATCCAACCCTGCCTGTCGCCGGTGTGGGATACCGCGATCACGACCGTCGCGCTGGGAGAGTCCGGACTGGAACCCGCCCATCCCTGCCTGCAACGCGCCGCACACTGGCTTGAGGACCGCGAAATCCGTTTTCGCGGAGATTGGGCTGTTCGGTTGCCGCACGTAGAGCCGAGCGGATGGGCCTTCGAGCACCACAACAAGTTTTATCCCGACACCGACGACACGATGATGGTCCTCATGGCCTTGAGATTGGTGGAGCCTGCGGATTCCGCTGCCCGGCTGGGCCTCGTCCAGCGTGCGCTGAATTGGCTGTTGGCCTTTCAATGCCGGGACGGCGGATGGGCGGCCTTCGACAAAAACGTCACCGCTCTCTGGCTCGAGCACGTGCCCTTTGCCGACCACAACGCGATCCTTGATCCCACTTGCAGCGACCTCACGGCACGGATGCTGGAATTGCTCGGAGCGCTTGGACACGATCCGAACTCACCTGCGATTCGCCGAGCGGTGACCATGTTGCGGCACACCCAAGAGGCGGACGGTTCCTGGTATGGACGCTGGGGCGTCAACTACCTCTACGGCACCTGGCAAGCCCTGCGCGGATTGGCCGCCATCGGCACGAACATGGAAGACGAATGGATTCGCAGGGCAAGGGATTGGCTGGAGAGCTGTCAGAACGAGGATGGCGGCTGGGGCGAAACCTGTGAGTCTTACACCTCGCCCGCCCTCAAAGGCCGCGGACCCAGCACCGCCAGCCAATCCGCATGGGCACTCATGGGACTCTGCGCCTGTGGGGATCCGACACGAGGATCGATTCGGCGGGGCATCCAGTGGCTCGTCAATAGCCAAAATTCGGATGGTTCGTGGTCCGAGAACGCTACCACAGGAACCGGATTCCCGGGCGTGTTCTATCTCAAATACGACATGTATCGGAACCACTTCCCGCTTCTGGCCCTGGCAACCTTCGAACAGATAAGGTAGATCATGGCTTTTTGTCGTCATCGAGGCGGGTGAGTCCGGATTCTGCGGGCCCGGTGATCAATGCGCCATGCGAGGTGAAGCGGGATCCATGGCACGGGCAATCCCATGTGCGCTCGGCTGAGTTCCATGCCACGATGCATCCCATATGCGGGCAGATCGCGGAGAGCTTGCAACACTGGCCTTGATCGTTACAGAACACGGCAAGCGTTTTGCCATCTTCCCGCATCAATGCGCCCTCGCCCGGAACCGGACGCTCTCCGCTCACTGACGGACGAAGGCGGTCCTTCAAAAAGCACATCGGAAAATCCACGTTTTCCCGCACGTAGTCCCATGCTCCCGAGAGGGCTTTGCGGTGGACGGAAAAAAGTTCTGCCAGCGGGTTCTCATGTCCGGCAAGCAGATCCCGGATGAGGACGCCCGCGTAGGTGCCGAGCGTCATGCCGTTGCCAGAAAATCCGGTCGCCAAATACTGATTGTCATCGACTTCGCCAATGAATGGAAGTCCATCGGGGGTCTCGATCACTTGTCCAGACCAGCGACGAATGGGCCGCGCCTCCGGGAACAATGCGCTGAGGTGTGTCGTGAGTGCGCGGTAGTGTTCTTCGGTGTCCTCCTCATGTCCTGTCTTATGGTCCTCTCCTCCAAGGATCACTCGGCCTTGGCCTTCAAGAATCTCAAAACGGAAATAATGATAAGGGTCGAGCGTGTCCCAGAACAGCGACTCAGGAATTTGATCGAGTTCCGCCTCGATCGCATAAGTCGAATAGGCGGCGAGTTTCGTTTGAAACAGAGCGGCAGAGAGTGTGCCACGTTCTCCTTGGATGGGAACGTGGGTCGCTAGCACTAAGGCTTCGTAACGGATGCTTCCTAACTCGGACTGGAGTTCGTGGAGTTCAGGATCGATCTTTTCAATCTTAGAAAATGTGAACACATGGCTGCCTTGTCCGGGGATCGACGCAGCGAGAGCGTTCACATATTTTATCGGATGAAAGATGAGCTGGTTCGGATACCGAATGGCGGGGCGTCCGAAGACCGGGTCTTTGGCGAGGAGATCGACATCGAATCCAAACTCCGCCGCGAGCGCTGCATCTTTTTCGAGCACGTCGGGATCGTATCCGACGGGCCCAAACAAATACCCTGGCACCTGCCGCAGGCCGCAGTCCACATTCAACCGGCCCACGATGCCCGCAATTTCTCGCATGGCATGAAGACCGGAGTGCCAGAACGCTTGAGCCGGATTCCTTCCCAAACGATCCGCCAGCTCGTGCAACCGGGCATCGGTCACATAGGTGATGTGGGCGGTCGTGTGCCCGGTCTCACCTTGTCCCGGTGCCTGCTGGTCAATGACCGCGACCCGGAAACCGGCCTGCTTCAAAAGGTAAGCGGTGGTGAGTCCCGTGATTCCAGCGCCCACAATGGCGACATCCACCTCCACCCGAGAATCCAACTTGGGAAACTCGGGAGGAGCCTCTTCCATCCATCGTGAGTTCGTTTTCACAACGCAGAACTACAGGATTTGATGTTGGATTTGTCGGATCGCGGTGCTGAGCTTTTTGATGCCCAACTCAATCCGGGTTTTGACCGTGCCGAGCGGGATGCCGGTCATGGCTGAAATTTCCCGTTGGCTGTGGCCTTCGTAGAAGCTCATCCGAATGGCATTTTGCTGGTGCTCGGGAAGAAGGCTAATCTGCTGGGACATCAGCTCCCGAAGATCTTCCGTCTGGGCCTGTTCCTCGACGGACTGGCCAGCATCCGGCCCGATCCCCGAAGTTCCGATTTCGGCTTCAAACCGGTCGGTCGCCCGATGATAGGCGGTGTGCTGCCGGACTCTGTCAATGGCGCGCCTCCGGGCCATGGTGGCCAGCCAGCTCAAGAGTTTGCCTTTTTCTGCGGAATACGTGGTGGCACGTTCCCAAACTTGAATGAAGACATCCTGGAGGACATCCTCGGATTCGGCATCATTATGCAAAACCTGCTGCACGATGGATTTCAAAACGATGCGGTAGCGCTTGTAAATCTGCTCCAGCGCAAAGGAATTGCCCTGCACCAAGTCTTGCATGAGTTGTTGGTCGTCTGTGGCGAGGTCGATATCAATGTTGTTTGTCATAGGTGTTGTTGGTTCGTGCATACTCTGCCGATTTGCGCGGAGCTTGAAAATCGGTGGAGTCCACCATTTCCGCATCGGTGGTTTCCCCTATGCGCCCCCTAAAAAATTCCTCGCCCCCTGAGAGGCGGCCCTGATAGAAGAAACAATTGTGGCTCGAAATCATTCCAGTCCTTCCACCAGTGTTCCGGCACCAGAAAATGCGGGAGAATCCTCCGCGACGAATGGGCCGCATTTTCAGGTCGTTGGGATTGGCGGTTCTGCGCAATTGGCATGGACCGCGCGAGACGACGGCTATCTCACATGGTATAATCGCCGCTGGTATGACTACACGGGAACCTCTCCAGAGCAAATGGAGGGGTGGGGCTCTTGGGATTCAGATAACGCCCGCGTCGCGGCGGATGTCATTCGGCTTCGCCAAGTGGTCTGGAACGTGCTCCACAACGCCATCAAGTTTTCGCCCAGCGGCGGCACAATCCGCATCCGCACGTTCAACTCCTCGGCAACCCATTGCGCGGTCGCAATTCAGGATGATGGGATTGGAATTCCCCCCGAAATACTGCCTTTGGTTTTCAAAGCCTTCGAGCAGGGAGACCCGAAAGTGGCGCATCAATTTGGCGGACTGGGTCTCGGGCTTGCCATCTCGCGTTCGCTCATGGAGCTGCAAGATGGTTCGATCCGCGCGGAGAGCGCCGGGACGAGATGCGGACCCACGTTCACGATAGAATTTGCCCGAGACGATTCCGACCCCGAGCAGCAGTCGGCGCAGCTTCCAGCCCACCCTACCAGCCATCGCCATGAGCGGCTATGGCATGGAGGAAGATGTGCGCCGGAGCAAGGAAGCCGGATTTGCGCACCACCTGACGAAACCGACCAACACATTGCAGACCTTCTGGCCTTACTACGCGACATCCCTTCAGCGATCCAATGAATCCCATGACTCCAGACGAACGGCAGGCACTGGCCAAAGACCTTCACGACGGACTTTCACAGGTCGTCAACGGACTCCTTCTCAGCCTTTTTGTTCACCATGAAACCTTGAAACGGCGGGACGCGGAAGAAACTGACGAAGTGGCAGAAATGCTGCGCATGGCGAAATCCGCCGGCCAGCATATCCAAGATCTGATGACGAAAATACGGACTGTGCCGACCGATCAGTCGTCCAGTAAATCGTCCCTCTCATCCGGCAACGCCAAAATTCTCAAAACCACGATTTCCTGAGTTGCTGGAGGCTGGTTGGCGGGGTGTCACGAAGGCTCGTCTCGTCACGCAGGCACTGGATTGGAAAGAACGGTATCAGGTCTCGTATTGGGACGCCCTCATTCTGGCGGCTGCGGAGCGGTTGGGATGCCATACCCTCATGAGTGAGGACCTGTCTCATGGGCAGATTTTCGGTGGAGTTCAGGTGGTCAATCCATTTCTGTAGGTGCCTTTGTGGATTGGTGAAGGATTATTTCGATGACGGGTCTGGAAAAGTGCCACCAGCGCAGCCACAACACCGCTCGCGACACGACAAAGTGTAGGTTCCCTACATTCAGACTTCCTGATCTCGTCCGAACGTTTTCTGGGAAAATCAGACGTTCAATCGGCATACTTGGTTCACTGAAAAACCGTGAAAGGGGATTGCTCATAGGGGAAACCTGCCCAGTGCAGACTGGATTCCCACGAAAATGTGCTAGGACATTTCTCTCCCGAGATCAGGAAGTCTGACATTCGTCAATTTTGGTGGAATTCTAAGTTATGGGACTGACCCGAATGGCACTAACTTAACGCGGTTTTGGGAGGATTCTTGCGGAGGGAAATTGGTGTCGAATCCGGAGCTTGCAGGATGAGCTTCTGTGAGATTTCCCGCATCTCGTCGATGATGCGATCCATCACTCGTTGGTT
>JBBQRY010000075.1:0-8717 GCA_038214335.1 Chthoniobacterales bacterium | reverse complement strand
CGACAACCGCCAGACACCAACGCGGCGAGACGCTGGTCATCCCTGTTGGCACTTTTCGGTGTTGCCCCCAATCGCGGGGGCATCCCGAAAAGTGCAAACACTGGCAGGCCGAGGGAAGGGGACAGGAATGTCCGCTCTCCTTTGGTGCCTATATCGGGTTCAATCGCTGCGAAGGGAGGGCCGCTTCTCAGCTCTCGAAAAGCGAATTCCGGATTGTGGCCAGTTCGGTTTGTTCGGCCAATTTCTTGGTGACTCCGCGGAGGCGGCGTCCGAGTGTGCCTGCGACCCCGATGAGGATTTGAATTCCAGCCGCGGGGTAGTTGTTGATGAAGTCTTCCAAGTTCTCGCGGGTGATCATCCAGTATTGGCTTGGTTCAATAGCGACCACCGAGCACACGGCACTGGCAGGATCAAACAGATCGACCTCGCCGACCCATTCGCCTTGGTTGATCGATCCCAACAAAATATCGCGCCCCTCGTCATCGCAGCGCGCATGCAAGAGTCCGCTGATCACAAAAAAAAGTTTTCCGTGCGGCAGGCCCTCTTGGATGAGGACATCCGGGGGGTTGGAAAGATGGAAACTGCCATACGAACTGAGCGTGTCGCGGTCTTCTTGGCTGAGTTCAGCAACCAAGCCAACAGCCGGTAAATGTGGGGAGGTAATGGACATGGCTGATGGGGTGGCTTAGGCTTCGCGTGGTGACTCGCCCGCAGCAATTCCCAGCATGAGCAGGGAAACGCCGCTGAACAGGCAGTTAATGCCAAAGAACAATCCCAACACCCATGCTCCGCTCCATGGCCATTGCATGTAGATCATCACGCCCAGTGCGAGGGCGGCGATGCCGTTGATCAGGGTCCAGACCCAGCCCTTGTGGCTGCGCAGTTTGAAGGCACCAATGATAAAGGCAATGCCTTCCATCATGAGGAAGATCGCAAGGATGAGCGTGATGACGGCCATGCTCGAAGCGATACAGAGAAACATCGCGCCACCAGCAGCCAAGCGGATCACGGCAGCGAGGGCGGTCAGCCACCTGTGCGCCACATGCTTGTCGAAGATGGCTACAAAAAGCGAAATCAACCCGCTCACCACCAGCACAATGCCAAGAAACTGAACCAGCACCACAGAAAAGACGACGGGCGAGCGCATGGCAATAAACCCAACCACAATGGATAGGATGCCCCCGAAGATCAGCCATCCGCGGCTTTGAAAGAGGGCGTGAGGAGAGGAAGGAGTCGTCATATTCACCGCACCATGGCTGAAATTCCGCAGACATCCAGCCATTTATGAGGAAAGGTTCGGGGTTGCAAAGACGAGGCGGACGACTTCGCCGGTGTCGGTTGAGCTGACGCTCAGTTCACGGATGCGTCCGTTTTCTTTCCAGACGACGGCGCGGTAGCTGGCGGTGTGGACCTCTTGGCGTCCGTCCCGTGCGGAGTGGGCTCCGCGCCATGCGGCGGCGAGGGCGGTCCAGAGGCTGAACCGGATCGGGGCCAGCGCGGCATCGCCGGACCACTGGCCAGCGGCGAGGGGACCGGCGGCGGAAAACCTGCCATCGACGAGGGAGGCAATTTCCAGGAGGGGACGGTTTTTGGTGAGGCGCATCTCGACATTGCCGAGGATGTCATTGGTGATTTCGACATTTCCTTCAAGGGATCCCAAGGAATGCTGCCAGGTGAACTTGGCATGGCTGCGCTGGAGGGGAGGGGTCCAACCGATTGGGTCAGGGCCGGAGGCGCAAGAGGCAAAACCAAGGGCGAGTGCGAGGGGGACTAGTAGCCTGTAACACCAAAAATTCTTATCGCTGGATATGCGGCAGGAACATCGAACATTCAACATTGAACATCGAAATTTGAATGGGGTCATTGGGAGCGTGTTCAGTGCTGGATGTTCAGTGTTGGATGTTCTCGCCAGCGGCAGGCGTCCGGGGCGGGCAGTCCGATCTGATCCAGAATCCGCCAGACGACGGTATCGGCGAGTTCCTCGAAGGTTTGCGGTTTGCTGTAGAACGACGGCATGGCCGGGAGAAGGATGGCCCCCGCCTCGATCACAGTGACGGCATTGCGGGCATGGATGAGGTTCCATGGGGTTTCGCGGGGCACGAGAATGAGCTTGCGGCGTTCTTTGAGGAAGACATCGGCGGCACGGAGGGTGAGGGATTCGCTGGTGCCTGCGGCGATGCGTCCGAGCGTGCCCATCGAGCAGGGGCAGATCACCATGGCATCGAAAATGGCCGAGCCGCTGGCAAACGGGGCATTCATGGATTTGTCCGAGTGCTCGGTCACGTTGGGCGGCAATCGAAGGCCGCCAGTTTCCTCCTGCACGACTTGCTTGGCGTAGGGAGTGAGAACGAGATGCAGTTCGTGCTCTGGCGCGCTGAGCGCATCCATCAGACGCTGGAGGTAGATGGTGCCACTGGCGCCGGTTGCGGCAAGGACAATACGCATGATCTTCTAAATCAGGTTGTTGGAGTGCAGGGTTTCGCGGAGGAGGTTGGATTTTTTGAGCAGTCCGGCATAGACGGCCACATGGGCGGGAGTGGGTTCCATGCGGGTGGATTCGTCGAGAGAAACCAAGCGCGCACAAATCCCCTTGAGATCCTGGCTGCCGGTCGCGGTCCATCCCGCCTGAAGCGCGGCACCGAGTCCCGCCCCTTCTCCGCTGCTGAGGCAAACGACCGGAACATTGAAGACATCCGCACAGATGGATCTCCAGATTCGGCTGTTTGTGCCGCCGCCGGTGAGCCGGATTTCCGTGGGTTGAACCCCCAGTTCGCGGAAGCGGGTGAGTCCGTAGGCAAGGCCGAGCGTCACGGCCTCTGTGGCGACGCGAGCGAGGTGAGCGGGCGTGAAGTTGGTGAGCGTCAGGCCGTGAAGCACGCCGCTGCCGTGTGGCAGGTTCGGAGTGCGCTCGCCGGTGAGGTAGGGAAGCATGAGGAGACCATCCGACCCTGCGGGCACGGATTCAATCTCACGGTCCAGCTCCCGGAAATCCCATCCGAAGACCTGCCGCACATGCTCGGTGATGAGTGTGAGATTCATCGTGCAGACAAGCGGCAGCCAGCGGTCCGTGCTGTCGCAGAAGCCCGCCACTTCGCCGAGCGGATCGATGACAGGTGCCTCCGAGCAGGCAAAGAGGGTGCCCGAGGTGCCGAGGCTGGCGGTGACGACACCCGGCGTCACGTTGCCGGTTCCGATGGCGGCCATCATATTGTCGCCGCCGCCGGCACTGACCACGACCTCGCCTGTGAGGCCCCATGCGGATGCGAGGCTTTTATTGAGAATCCCTGCCGGCTGGGACGAAGGTTGCAGAGGCGGCAGCTTTT
This sequence comes from Chthoniobacterales bacterium, assembly GCA_038214335.1. GTDB lineage: Bacteria > Verrucomicrobiota > Verrucomicrobiia > Chthoniobacterales > Terrimicrobiaceae > QYQL01. The sequence goes on along the minus strand of JBBQRY010000075.1, from coordinate 5,394 downwards.
CCGCCAAATCCGGCGCAATAAAATCCACCACATCCTGCGCCCATGTGCGGGTAGAAATATCCAACAGAGCGGTGCCGGAGGCATCGCCGAACTCCATGGACGCCTGACCGGTGAGCCAGAAATTCAGGTAATCATGCGGTAGGAGCACATGGGCGGTCTTTTTCCAATTCTCCGGTTCGTTCTGGCGCAGCCAAAGGATTTTTGGAGCGGTGTAGCCGGGCAGCATGGCATTTCCCGTGCGGCGGATGACTTCTGAGGTTCCGCCAAAATGGCGCGTGATTTCGTCACATTGGGCCACCGTCGAGGTATCGCACCACAGCTTCGCAGAACGAACGACCCTGCCTTCGCAGTCCAAGGGGACGAGGCCATGCTGCTGCCCACTCACCCCGATGCCGCGGACCTCGGATTTGCGGTCTCGGAGCGAAGAAAGAACTTTGCGCATCGTCGCATCCGCTGCCGCGATCCAATCCGCCGGATCCTGCTCCATGGCTCCTTGGGGAAGATTTGGAACAAACCCGTAGGCCTGCTGCGCGGTGGCTAGGACCGTGCCCGTTTCCCAATCAAGGGCGATTGTTTTTGTGCTCTGTGTGCCGCAGTCGATGCCGAGAAAAATCATGGGAATAAAAAGCTGTGTGCTGCGCATTATTCACCCACGCACCTCACGAGTCGATGCAGAGTTGAGAATTTCTGGACGACTCCTCGCGGAAAGCCTGACCGTCAGGACCTATCCGCTGGTGAAGGCGATGCCGGCTTTTTGGCGTTCGAGCAATTCTACCGCGAGGGCGGTGTAGGCCGCCGCGCCTACGCCTGAGGGGTCGTGTTCGAAGATCGTGCGTCCGTGGCTGGGGGCTTCTGCGAAGCGAACGGTGCGGGGGATGACCGTGGTATAAACGACTTCTTGGAAATGGTTGCGCACTTCGGCGACGACCTGTGGATTCAGGTTGGTGCGTCCGTCGAACATCGTGAGCAGGAGTCCGGAGATCGAGAGGGTAGGGTTCGCACCGCTGGCGCGGATGCGTTCGGTGACCTCCATGAGGAGGCTGAGGCCCTCGAGCGCGTAGTATTCGCATTGGATGGGGACGAGGATTTCGTCTGCGGCGGCGAGGGCATTTGACATGAGGATCCCGAGCGAAGGCGGGCAGTCGAGCAGGACAAAATCAAACGCATTCTGTTCGCGGAGGTCGCCGAGCACGTTGCGGAGCTGGATCATGTGATCGTCGAGACGCGCGACTTCGATTTCCGCTCCGGCCATGTCGAGGTCCGCCGGAATCGCCGAGAGGTTGGGAATGCGGGTCGGCAGGACGAGGTCGCGGGCGGGACAGGCTCCGATGAGTGCTTGGTAGATACTGCCGGAGGCGTTTTCGCGGAGTCCGAGCACGCTGGTCGCGCTGGCCTGCGGGTCGAGATCTATCAAGAGGATGCGCTGGCCGGCGGCGGCGAGAGCGGCGGAGAGGTTCACGGTGGTCGTGGTTTTTCCGACGCCGCCTTTCTGGTTGGTGATGGCGATGATTTTCATTTGAGTTGGTAGTAGTCCGCAAGTCCGTCCGCGATGGCGTCGGCATACTCACGGTAGATGCTTTTGCGTGCCACCCCGCCGAATTTTCGGCGTCCGTCATAATCTCCTGCTTGGATGCGGGCGAATGCGCCCCGGCTGTTCATGACGTAGGGTTCGACATAGACGACCGGGCAATTGAAGAGCCGATTGGCGAGCAGGTTGCGGCCCCAGAGGTAGGGGTTCGTGTTCACGCGGATGACATTTGAGCTGCGATACACGTAGGGCGGGAGACCGGTGGCGGAGGCCATCGCCCGCGAAAGCGAGTCGGCGAGCGGGAGTTCTTCGGAAAATGTGCGTCCAAGCAACTTGCGCAGCATGTCGAAACGCTGGTCCTCCAGGGTGAGTTCGTCTTTGCTCCATGCTCCGGTGACAAGGAAGTGGAGGTGGTTGTCATTCACCAACTGCGGACGCCGCTCGTTCCCCCATGCTTCCGCATTGAAGTGCAGGCAGAGCACGAGGTCGGGGCGGATGGATTCGTTGACGAGGTGGGCGCGGCGGCGGATTTCGCTCACGCGGTAGAACAGTCGCTCGCTCTCTTTCGTGATCGAGGATTTCGTGATCGGGTCGCCTTTTTCGCGCAGCGAGGCAACGGCTTCTTTGCGGAGCTGAGAGGGGCGGACGCCCGTGGTCGGCGCCGCCTTCGAGCGGGTGAGAAAAACCTCTGCGCCGAGAGCTTCCAGCCGGGGAATCAGCAACTTCGCAACCCGCAGGGTCATGTCGCCCTCGGTGACGGGGGTCGTTTTTCCCAGCTGGAACCAACGCTCTTCCATCTTGGCCCAGCTCCCTCCGATGTGGCCGGGATCAATCGCAACCTTGAGTCCGGTGAGCGGTTTGCTGGTGGGACGGTCCGGAAGTGCGCGTCGGGATTTCCATGGGAGAATCGGGGCCCGCACCGAGGGGGCGTCGGGCGCAAACTTCAGCAGATACGGGGATTTGTCGGGCGAGGTGCGGATCACGGCCGCGTTGTCGGTGAACGAAATCACGTTTTCCCATGCCCCGCCGGGGGCATACACCTTATCCAGGAGCGTGCGGAAGGTCTCTTGCGTCATGGTCTGCTGGAAGCTGTCCAGCTCGGACCATTTCGGCTTCGAACCCAGCGGACTGAGCTCCGCACGGACCGGGAGGGAGATCAGAAAAACCAGAAGGAATGGAAAGAGAATTTTCAAGACGTGCTTTTTTTAAATGCGTTCCTGACTTCTTACGATAAAAAGGATGAATGATCCGACTTCTTTTTCTAGGTGATATTGTAGGGGAACCCGGCCGCAGGGCCGTCGCAGCCGCTGTGCCGGTGTTTTTAAAGGAGAAGGGAGTGGACTTCGTGGTCGTGAATGGCGAGAACGCGGCAGGCGGGCGCGGCATCACGGGCAAGATCACGATTGACCTCCTCCGGGCCGGGGTGGCGGTGATCACGACCGGCGATCATGTCTGGGACCAGAAGGAGACCGCGCTCTTCATTGGCTCCGAGCCACGTCTCCTGCGTCCGCTGAACTATCCGGCGACCGCACCGGGCGAGGGAAGCGTGATCCTCGAAACCGCCAAAGGCAAAATCGGAGTGATCAACCTGCAGTGCCGCACGTTTATGCATCCGCCTCTGGATAATCCGTTTACGTGTGTCGAAGCCGAGGTCGCCCGGATGCGTGAGGAAACTCCGGTGATTTTTGTGGATGTCCATGGCGAAACCACCAGCGAAAAAATTGCGTTGGCGCGGTTCTTGGACGGCAAGGTTTCGGCGGTGGTGGGCACGCACACGCATGTGCAGACGGCGGACGAGCAGATTTTTCCGGGCGGCACGGCGTTCTTGTGCGATGCCGGGATGTGTGGTCCTTCGGATTCCGTGCTCGGACGCGATCCGACGGCGATCATTCGCAGGTTCACGCATTCCTTGCCGGTGACCTTTCCGATTGCCCATGGTCCGGTGCATCTTTGCGGAGCGCTCATCGAGATCGATCCCGTCACGGGCCGGGCACATTCCATCGAACGCCTCCGACAGCTTGGCACGGTGTAAGATGGTTGGAGCATGATCCGGGCCTCACTCAAGGAAAACCGGCGCACGCTCGCGCTCGCGATTCCGATTGTTTCCGGCCATGTCGGGCAGATGCTCATGGGCTGGGTGGACACGATCCTGGTGGGACGGCTTGGTGTTGTGGAACTCGGCGCGGCGGGATTTGCCAACACGCTGCTTTCGGTGCCGCTCGTGTTCGGGTTTGGACTGCTCTCGGCGGTGAGCGTGCGCGCTTCGCACTCGCACGGTGCTGGACGCACGCAGGAAGCGGGCGAGAGCGTGCGGGGCGGATTCATTGTAGCGGTCTTCCTCTCGGTGGTCGTGGTGGGAATTCTTTACGCGATGCTGGCCGTGCTTCCGGTATTTGGACAACCCTCTGCCGTCAATGCGACAGTGCGCGGGTATTTCGTTTTGTGCGGATGGTCGATGGTCCCCGTGTTTTTTACTTCGGTCGCAAAAAATTTCTGCGAAGCCTTGGGGCGGCCGTGGGCACCGCTTTGGATCATGTTTGGCGGCGTGCTCTTCAACGCCCTGTTCTCGTGGGTTGCCATTTTTGGGAAATGGGGATTTCCGGCGATGGGCATTGATGGGGCAGGGCTCGGCACGCTGGTGGCGCGGATTTTGGTGATGCTGGCGGTCGTGGCCTATCCGATGGTCTCGGAGACATTGCGCCAAGCATGGCCCAGAAAATGGCTGGCGGCAGGACTTCGCGAGGCCGCCCAACGGATTCTTTCGCTGGGTTTGCCGGTGGGAGGAATGCACCTTTGCGAAATCGGAGGCTTCGCATTGGGGTCGTTGATGATGGGCTGGATTGGAGTGATTCCTTTGGCCGCACACCAGATCGCCATCACCTGCGCGGCCACAGCCTTTATGGTGCCGCTCGGGATTTCCCAGGCCGTCAGCGTGCGTGTGGGCCACGAGCGCGGGGCGGGACGCACTGCGCGCTTGCGTGCCATTGTTTATGGTGGGCTTGGGCTTGCGTTTTTGGTCATGAGCGTTACTGCAGGTGTTTTTATCGGGTTTGGAGGAGTGATTGCAGGATGGTTCTCGAACGATCCCGAACTCGTCCTTCTGACCACTCGCCTGCTGACGATTGCCGGGCTGTTTCAGATTGTGGATGGACTTCAGGTCGTGGCTGCGGGGTCATTGCGCGGGTTTGAGGACACCAAAGTTCCGATGTTGATTGGCCTCGGGGCGTATTGGGTCATTGCTCTTCCAATCTCCTGGTTCGTAGCCTTTTATCTCGGTGTGGGAGCCCCAGGAGTTTGGGTTGGCTTTGTCGTGGGCCTCTGCGCCGCCGCCATCGCCCTCCTTACCCGGCTCTTCAGCAAGCTCTATCCGCGATTACTTGCCTGAGCTACGCCGCCTAACGGAGCGTTTCGAGAATGGCATCTTTCGTGACGCCCTTATGGTCCGCCACAAGGCGTAGGATGGAATTCAAGGTCCCGATTCTCAGAAAAGCGTGATTCGGAACCGGAATCCGCTGGTGCCCCGGCATGTCCGTATCAAGGATAATATGGCTTTCAGTCTGATGCACGCTGCGGTAGCTCCAGTGCTTGCAAAGGCAGTGCACCAACTCTCGCCCGGAAAGATCTCTTGGAAGCTTCAAGGTGGTCCTCAGGCAATAGCCAAACTCTCATCCCTTATCAAATGCAACCGAACCGTTTTTGGTGCTGAGTCCGGGGCGTCGAAAAAGTAACCCTGCACCGCATCCGCTACAGCCTGCCGCAGCGACGACCAGTCATCCCCTTGGGTCACAATCGGCTCGGTTAGAGGAAGCCATTGGGTCGGATCGATGCAGGGAGTGCGAGTGTTGGGTGCCGGGAATTATGGCTTA
>JBBQRY010000074.1:0-8886 GCA_038214335.1 Chthoniobacterales bacterium | reverse complement strand
TATGAGTTTTTCCGTGCTTGAATTGTGCGCCGGTGGTGGAGGTCAGGCACTGGGTTTGGAAATGGCCGGATTCTGTCATGCTGCGGCGGTCGAGTATGAATCGCAATTCTGCGCGACCCTGCGTCTGAACCGTCCGCAATGGGATGTGCGGGAGGAGGATATTCGGGAACTGCGCGGCAGGGAGTTTTCTAGGGTGGATCTCGTTGCGGCTGGAGTTCCTTGCCCGCCGTTCAGTATTGCGGGCAAACAATTGGGAAAAGATGACGCGCGCGACATGTTTCCAGCCGCACTCGAAATTATCCGATCCTCCAAACCTCGTGGGGTGCTGTTTGAAAACGTGGCCGGGCTTGCCACTGCGAAGTTCTCCGAGTATCGCCAAAAATTGATGAGAGACCTCTCAATCCTTGGTTTCCAACCCGAGTGGAAAGTTTTGAACTCCTCCGGGTTTGGGGTTCCGCAACTCCGGCCACGGTTTGTGCTCATTGCACTCAAGCCAAGGGATGCGGAATTTTTTCGGTGGCCATCCTCTCACCATCGCCCCGTTCACGTTGGTGAAACTCTTCTAGACCTGATGTCCGAAAATGGCTGGGGGGGGGCACACGAATGGGCAAAGGGGGCGGAGGGAATCGCGCCGACATTGGTCGGAGGATCAAAAAAGCACGGTGGTCCAGATCTCGGACCTACGCGGGCAAAAAGCCAATGGAGGGAGTTGGGCGTCGATGGAATGGGAATTGCGAACGAGGCACCGGATCACAAGTTTCCGTCTGACGGGCTCCCTCGCCTCACCATCCGGATGGTTGCCCGAATACAGAGCTTTCCTGATACTTGGCAATTTGCAGGAAAGAAAACCATTGCCTACCGGCAGGTCGGAAATGCATTTCCGCCTCTCACCGCACGAGCGATCGGGTCAGCGATTGCCGCAGCATTCAATCGCCAATCGCTCTACTCATCAGCAGCCCAAGTGGATGCCTTCGAGGCCAGACTTTTGGAATCACCTCCTTCACCATGCCACAAAAAAAAGGCTCAAAAGCACTCATCTTAGAATTCTTTCTCACGAATGTCGGTGTCGTCCTTCACTCGCGCGATATCCAATCTGCCAGTGGTGGAGCCGCCGAATGGGCGCGCCGTGTGCGCGAACTCCGGAACGAAGAAGGATACCAAATCTTGTCGCATAAAGACCGATCCGATCTCAAACCCGGACAATATCTCATCGAGACAACTAAACGCTTGCCCGCCTTCAAAAGAGGGATTTCAAAAGAAACCAGAGCCCGAGTTCTTGAGAGGAACGGTTTCACCTGTCAGATGTGCGGATTGGCAGCAGGCGACCCGGACCCACTCAACACCGCTCGAACAGTCCGCCTCACAATGGGGCACATTATCGACAAGTCCAAAGGAGGATCGGACACCTATGAAAACCTTCGGGCCGTTTGCACAAATTGCAATGAAGGGCTTCAAAATGCGGCGCTTCCTAAACCGGATCGAATCCAGCTATTGGCACAGATCCGAAGGGCCACACTTGATGACCAAAAAGCCGTCCTCGTTTGGCTGCTTCAGAAATTCAAGCCAAGATAAAGCCAGCAGGAACCAGCGGACGATGGCGCTGAGACTCGAAAAAACCCACCCGGCGACGTGCGCCGGGTGGGTTTGTAATTTATTTGATGGAACCAGCCTTATTCGGCGGGCGTTGCCGGGGTTGCTGTGGCCGGGGCGTCTTTGGCGGATTCTGTTTTGTCGGCAGAATTTCCGGCGTCGGAGTTCTTATGCTCCTTTTTCTTGCCGCCCTTGCCTTCGCCGTCCGCTTTGCCTGCTTTAGGCGGAAGGACGGTGATGGAAGCGGCTTGGTCAGGAGCCGTGCCGGGAGCCACTTTCACAAGGGTTCCGACCTTGATGTCCGCGAGGGCTGCCGCTGAAGCGTCGCTCTTGCAGACTTTGGTTGTGGCGTCCGTTTTGAATGTCTTTTCGCCATTGTTTTTGCTGGTGACGGTGATGGAATCCGCTGAGACGGCGGTGACTTTGCCGCCGAACCCCGGGATTTCTTCTTTCTGCGGCTTGGCCTGTGCAGACTGTGACAGGAGGGCAAGAGCCGAGATCGAGACGATGGAGAGGATGAGTTTTTTCATAGTTGGTTGATTGCTGACATCGGATTCAACACCGAGCGCACTGGAAAGTTGCAGCATGAATTCTCCTTGGCCTGACCTTCGCCCGGCTTGTCAATCGAAGGGATTTGTGCGTTTGATGCAGGAATGACGGAGAAAACGAACCCCCCGTCCGCGTTCGCCAAGGCGCTGACGAATCTGGAGACTGCGGCGCATCAACAGCAAACCCGGCTGCAACATGCGCAGGAACGCGCACAGGATTACGTCGAGGCCATTGCGGAGCTCATTGCGCTGCATGGGGAGGCGCGGGCGTCGGATCTTGCGCGTCTGTTGGGGGTCACGCATGTGACGGTGATCCGCACCGTGCAGCGGCTCCAGCGTGAGGGGCTCGTCACCACTGAGCCGTATCGGTCGATTTTTCTGACTGACACGGGACGCCAGTTGGCTGGAAAATCCCGCGCACGGCATGACAAGGTGGTGGCGTTTTTGGTGGCGTTGGGGGTGCCCTCCGCCACGGCCCGGGCGGATGCCGAAGGGATCGAGCACCATGTGAGCGATGAAACTCTTCTTGCCATGGAGAAATTTCTTTCCACACGCGGTTTGCCGGAGTGAATGGGGGCGCACCTGCCCGAATAGTGCACCAACGGAGAGGGGACATTCCTGTCCCCCTCCCTCGGCCTGTCAGTGTTTGCGCTTCAGAGATGCGCCCGTGAATGGGAGGACGCACGGAAAATCAGGTTTCCCACCAACGGGTTCAGGTGATAGCGTCCTGACCCATGCGATATCGGGCACTCGAAGAAGGGAAATGGATTTTTGCGGTTTTGGCTGCCGCGTGCTTTGCCTCGGCATTTTGGATTCTGCTGGTCTCGCTGTTTTTTGGGTTGGCGTTGTTGTTTTCGGTCTATTTTTTCCGGGATCCCGAGCGGGTGCCACCTCCGGGGGAAGATGTCGCTGTGGCGCCGGCGGATGGACTGGTGGACACGATTGATGAAGTCGAGGAATCCGAATTCCTGAACACCCGGCTGCGCCGGATTGGGATCTTTTTGTCCGTCCTAGATGTCCACGTGAACCGAGCCCCACTGGCGGCCGAGGTGCTCCATTCCGAACCCAAGTCCGGCGGATATCTGGATGCACGAAATCCGCTCTCTTCCACATGGAATGTGAGCCGCACATGGGTTTTTGCGGGAGAAGCCGGGACCGTGATCGTGCGCCAAATCACAGGCGCGATTGCGCGAAGGATTTGTTCTTTGGCGTTCGTGGGGGATCGGGTGCCGCGAGGGGGGCGGTTTGGCATGATCCGCTTCGGCTCCCGCACGGAACTTCTGCTGCCCTTGGATGCGGAAATCCTTGTCCAGATCGGGGACCGGGTGAAGGGTGGCCAGACGGCTGTGGCGAAGATGGGAAGAAAATGCGGAAATGCTGAGACTCTGAAACACTGAAAAGCTGAAAACCTGACGAATGAGCGAGCCGAACGAACCTAAAATTTATCTTTTGCCGAATCTGATGACGGCGGGCAACCTGTTTTGCGGGTTTGCGGCGGTGCTTCGGATCATTGACGGATCGTTGCAGGTGGCAGCGGGGCTGCCTCCGGGCAGCCTATACCATGAAGCGATTATATTTATCCTCGGGGCCTGTGTGTTCGATCTGCTGGATGGACGGCTCGCACGGCTGGGGGGCCACGAAAGCCCGTTTGGCCGGGAGTTCGACTCGCTGGCCGATGTCGTATCCTTTGGTGTCGCTCCCGCCTTGTTGGTGTATCAGATTGTGCTGCGGGATTTCCCGCGTTTTGGGTGGATGATTGCGTTTTTCTTTCTGCTCTGCGGAGCACTCCGTTTGGCGCGATTCAATTGTACGGCGGCTGTGGCGGGTGACAAAGCGGACAAAGATTTTCAAGGATTTCCCATTCCTGCTGCCGCGGGTCTCATTGCTTCCCTGACCCTGTTTATGCTGTGGATTCAGGCGGACGAGAATAGGATCATCGGGCCATGGAAACTCGCCCTTCCGGTGCTGCTCGTTTTCCTGTCCTTCATGATGTTCAGCAAAGTGAAATACCCGAGCTTCAAGGGGTTGAACTGGCGGACACAAAAGTCGCTTCCGGTATTTCTCATTCTCATCGGGCTGCTAGCGTTCACAGCCATGAACTACCGATGGATGCCCGCCGTTCTGTTTGTTGCGTTTCTGGTTTACGGGTTTGTGCGTCCGTTCATCTCGAAGGCCATTCGCCGCGAGATTGAGGAGGAGGAACCCGAGCCGTGAGCCTGCCCGTTTAATCGTTGAGGAATGTTTGCAGGCGCTCGCGCAAATCGGTACGAGCGCGAAAAAGCAGGCTCTTCACTGCGGGCACTGTGGTCTCAAGCACTTTGGCGATTTCCTCGTAGGACATCTCCTCGTAGCGCCGGAGGATGACCGCCAGCCTCTGGGTCTCGGGTAATGCGGCAATCGCCTGCGAAATAGCTTCTTGGAGTTCCGTCGCGGCGATTTCTTCCGGCGCGGAGAGAGCAGTGAGATCGGCGTGACCGATGGGTGGCCGGTCGGAGTCCTCCGGATCGAGCGGAACCAGCCGGGCGCGCTGACGGCGCCGCATTTCATTGAAGACCAGGTTGCGCGTGATCGTGAGCAGCCATGTGGTGAAGCGCGCCGATGGACTGTAGCGCGGCGCACTCTTCCAAACGCGCAGGAAAACATGTTGCGCGACATCTTCGGCATCCGCCGCCCCCCCAAGCATCTTGGCCACGGTGCCAATGACAAGGGATTGATGCCGCTCGACGAGCGTGCGGAATGCCGTCTCATCGCTAGCCTTCACGGCAAGCATGAGGGCAATGTCCTCAGTTGCGGAATCAGATTGTTCGCTCATCGGTCAAATCCGAGTAAACCACGGAAGATGCCGAAAAGCTCGCGAAAATCTCGAAGGTGCCCGGCTGGGCGCACGCGCATCTCCGAAATGTGTAAACAGGGAGAACAGGCGTCTCGCCTGTTTTTTTGGAGACTGGCTACTGTCTGCGGAGTCTCCACTCATCACAGGCGAGACGCCTATGCTCCCTGACCTTCCATCGCCGATTGCACAGAGATGCGCCCGAGCTCAGTCCGCATGAAAAATTGGCTTGTGTCGCGTTACGGGATCAGATTCATATGTTATACTAATGAGTGCTCAGCTGACTCGCGACCAAATCCTTGGTGCTCTGCGTGCTCTTGCCGCAGAGTGCGCACGACGTGGTATCGCAGGAGAAATCTGTATCTACGACGGCGCCGAAATGGTCTTGGTGTTTGATGCCCGGACTGCCACCCGCGATGTGGACGCAATATTCCGCCCGAAGGCCGAAATTATGGACGCTGCACATGTCGTCGCGGAGCAACTGGTCCTTCCATCCGATTGGCTTAACGATGGGGTAAGTGTTCGACGTCATCGGGCGATTTTATCCGATTGAGCGTCTCCATGTGAAAACCCGCTACTTTGTCGGCGAGGTGATCGCAGGACTGGATGACGTTCCTGAAAACAGATCGGGACTGAAGGTATGATCGCGTCTCGCATCCCGAGCTTGGCAGAAGTTGCCGAAGTTGCGCGACAAGATGGGCGCTTGACTTGCGCGCTCCGCGACTTTCTCGATGGGTTCTATGCCGCACCTTCGCCCGAAAAGATTCGAGATGAACCAGCCAAACTCGCCCTCACCCTCCGAGACGACGGCTTAGCCACGCCTACCTTGCCGCTGTGTGCGATCACTTATGCCGTCAGTATCGGTTCGCGCAACCGGGCTGGGTCAAGCACGCCGACCGCATCCTCCATACACCGCATTTCGCTGCGAAGACACACGGCCTGCGCATGATTTATCTCCAGGAGTCACCTACTGCGTTCAAGCAGCGAAATATTTTTGTGAGTGCAAATGCGCTGTCTCGCGCTTAGGCGCTGTTCAGGAATAACCTTTGCAGTCTGGCTTGATCTTTTTGCCGGTGGCTGCGTGGGCGCGAAGTATGTTTTTGCTTTCACTCCGTCAGCAGTTTACAAAACACGATGGATTTTCTGAATTTCATTTTCGGAGACGGCGGGCATTGAACTTTGAGTTCTCCGATGTCCAGCCCGGTTGTTGCCAGCTATTGCACGACATTTCTCAAGCGAGAAATGCTCCACATTTACCGCCAGGTCTGCGGGTTGCAAAACGTGCAGACTTTCGTGATCACGCGCTCACGCGAAAATTCGGAAACCTATCCGTTTGATGACATCGAAATCCTCCCGCGACCCCGGATTTTTTTCCTGCTGAGGTTCTACAAAAAATACCTCGCCCGTGAGGAGGCCCTTTTTTACCGAGGGGAATACCGTCAGCTCACCTCGCTGCTCGAGCGTCGGCGTCCAGATCTGGTGCATGTGTATTTTGGGCACACGGGGGTGCATCTGCTGCCATTCATCCGGGCATGGGGGGGACGTGTGGTCGTGTCGTTTCATGGGATGGACATCATGCCGCGGGCGGACGAGCCGGGGCATGTGGACCGCCTGCGCGAGCTCCTGCAAGTGCTGCCGATGGTGCTGGCACGCAGCGAATCCCTCGCGGGGCGCTTGGTCGCCTTGGGATGCCCAAGAGAAAAGATCCGCATCAACCGCACAGGGATTCCGCTGGATCGGTATCCGTTCCAACAGCGCACCGCGCCTGCTGACGGCGGATGGCACCTGGTGCAGGCGTCCCGGCTCATCGAAAAAAAAGGCCTCAACAACACGTTGGAAGCGTTCGCTGTTTTCCGCAAAATCTATTCGGCAGCGCGCTTGACGATTGCCGGCTACGGACCGTTGCTCCCGGCGCTTCAACGCCAAGCCGGAGAACTCGGTCTGGGAGACTCGGTGGATTTCCCCGGCTTTCAATCCCAGGAGGCCCTCGCGGCACTCTATGCCTCGGCACACCTCTTTCTGCATCCTAGCCGGGTGACAGCGAAGCAGGACCAAGAAGGCGTGCCAAATTCGATGCTGGAGGCCATGGCCAGCGGACTACCTGTCGTCGCCACCCAACATGGCGGCATCCCGGAGGCGGTGACAGATGGGGTGGACGGATTCCTGACCGCCGAGAATGACTCCGCAGCACTGGCAGCTTCGCTGGAAACGTTGGCGGGGAATCCGGCGCTCTATGAGGAATGCTCACGCCGGGCGTCGCAGTCCGTGCGCGACCGGTTCGAGCAGTCGGTCGCGATCCGGACTCTGGAGGGTTTCTATGCAGAGGTCCTTCAGGCGAAACCGTTGTGAATAAGTTGCGAAGAAGTTTTCTTTTCCCTCGGAGATTATTCACAGCAGGATTGTGAATGGCTCCCGAATACCGTAGCGCAGAGGCATGACATTGAGCGAAATCCAACGCGTGCTCGCGGAGTGCGAAACCCAGCCCACACGCAGCCTCGGGCAAAACTTCCTGCACGACCAAAACCTGGCGCGCTGGATTGTGGACAGCCTCGACCTCCAACCTGGTGATCATGTGATCGAAATCGGTCCCGGACTGGGTGCGCTCACCGAATACCTTGCCGCGCGTGAGATCCGTCTCACGCTCATTGAAAAAGACGCCCGCTTGGTGGGCCACCTGCGGGCGCGGTTTGAGGACGCACGGACCGTTGTCCTCCACATGGATGCCCTCGATTATGACCTGCGTCATGCATGGGGAAATGGGCCGGTGAAGATCATCGGCAATCTGCCCTATTACATCTCAACTCCGCTCATCGCGAAATTCACTTCCGCCCTCTCTCCCGCTTCACGCCTTGTTTTGACGCTGCAGCTTGAGCTTGCGCAACGACTGAATGCGCAGCCGAAAACCAAGGCATTCGGTGCCATGACGGTTTGCGTAAACCGGCGGTGGAAGGCGTCTTACTTGCGCAAGCTTCCGGCCTCGGTGTTCTATCCGGCTCCGAAGGTGGATTCTGCCGTGGTGGCACTGGATCGACGTCCGGCGGAAGACGTGCGGACGCTGGACGAAGAGGTCTTCGACTCGATGGTGCGGCGCGGATTTTCCGAGCGTCGCAAGCAATTGCGCAACCTGCTGCCTGAGCTCAAGCCGCGCTGGCCCGAACTGACCGCCCTGCTGGGCGTTCCCGAAACGGTTCGTGCCGAAGAACTGTCCCTTCCCCAGTGGGAATCCCTCGCCGATGCCGCCCTCCCTTCTGCCGCCCAAAGCGGGGAGGAAGTGTTTGATGTGGTTGACGCCGAGGACCGTGTGCTGCGAGCCGAGTTCCGCCATGTCGTGCATGTGAATAACCTCACGCACAGGGCTGTCCACATGCTCCTTTTCAATAGCGCCGGGGAACTCCTCCTGCAAAAGCGCTCGATTTGGAAGGATCGAAATCCGGGTCGTTGGGATTCCTCGGCAGCGGGACATGTGGATAGCGGGGAAGAATATTTGCAAGCGGCGGAGCGCGAGATGCGGGAGGAACTTGGTATCGAAGCCCCTCCCCTCACAAAGCTCGGTAAACTGACCCCCTGCGAACAGACCGGTTACGAGTTTATCGAGGTCCTTCGTGGGCACCACGACGGTCCCTTTTTTCCGGCCCCGATGGAGGTTGAAACCGTCGCCTTCTTTCCCATGGAAAAAATCCGCCAATGGATCGCCGCCCACCCGGAAAACTTCAGTCCGGTCTTCCTCATGGCAATCGCCTTGCTAGAGTAAAAACCTTGCGGAATTGCTTCTGTCCGGCACGCGCATCTCCGAAAAGTGCAAACAGGGAGAACAGGCGTCTCGCCTGTTTGGTGACTGGCTATTGTCTGCGGAGTCTCCACTCCCCACAGGCGGGACGCCTATGCTCCCTGACCTTCCATCGCCGATTGCACTTTTCA
>JBBQRY010000073.1:0-8988 GCA_038214335.1 Chthoniobacterales bacterium | reverse complement strand
CGCCCTCGGTGCGGATGCATCCGCCAAGGAAACCATGCAGCCGACCTCGCCATGTCCGGTCGAGGCAGAGCACATGATTTTTGGTGGCAAAGACCAGATGGTAGTTGAGGCTGAGGTGAGTGGAAGACATCGGAGTTCCGTGGGCCCTCCGGGGCGAGTTAGTTGTATATATGGGAACCCGGTGGTTGTCACCACCGGCTATGCTCCGATGTCCCTCTGGGACAAGCCTTCATCAGGGCACGGCTTCAGGCTGAGAGGGAATGGGGCTTTGCCACCCCCGAAATGTCATAATGAGAATTGCTGGAACCAGCAGGCTTGACGTTCCCGTTGAGAACGCCCATACCTGCCTCATCAATTTTATGAGACCTGCCATGAGTTGCGAACAGGAAGACGGCGTGCATTTATCTCCAGCAACCGCCGTCTCTTCCTCCCCAGTCCTGCCTTCCGACAGGGAGATCGTTCTCGTGGTTGACGACGAACCGGCCGTCCTCTCCGTCATGAGGCTCGTCTTGATGAAATCCGGATTCCAGGTGGTCGCGGCAGACTCCGCAGCGAAGGCGTTGGAGATATTTGAGACGATGCGCAGCCGGATTCGGGTGGTCATCACCGACATGGCGATGCCCGGTATGAGCGGCTTGGATTTGATCCTCGTCATCCGCAAATGCGATGCGGATGTGGTCATCGTCGCGACGACAGGCATGACCTCTCCGGAGCAGATGAAGGAGATCCGGGAAGCCGGAGTGCAGCATGTGCTCAGCAAGCCGTGCAGCTCGCGCACAATGTCCGAATTTGTCCGCAACCTGTTCTCCAATCCATGAAAATCTCAGGCCTGCATTTTCTTTCGGATTTGGAAAAGCGCCTGCTCGCTTCGATCTGCGGTGATCCTGAGTCCTCCAAGCTGGAGTTTCACCGGCTTTTAAATTTTCCCGATAAAACCATGGTTTTTCAAGTCGGCTGGCCGGGTGTGCCGCTGGGGAAACTGGCCTGTCGGGTCGTCGATGAGGCACAGGATTATTACTTTCGGGGAACGTTTCAGCCCGCCTCCAGCGGCCACCCTTACCCGTTTACTCTCCGTCCGGGAAAAGACTACGAAGAAGACATTTCTTTTCTCGTGGAGGCGATTGCCGAATCTGCGAGCCGAGCCAAGCCACCTGTGCCGCCCACTCCGGAACCGGTCCTCCCGGAAAGCTCCGCCGCTGCCCCGGCCAAGCGAGGTGCTCGAAAAAAGCCGCTGACCTCAGAGTGATGCAAAGCAGTGGAAACCGGCAAGAATTGCCGACCAACCGTCTGCAGTAGTTTCAGGATCTGGATATCATGCTTGACATAGGCATGTTACAAAGCATTTCAAACGCATTGGCACACATCTTGCTTTGAAATTCTCATGGAAATTGCGAGATCGATGTTTGAGAATCCCGGCTACCAAGCGACGAAGGCGATGCTGGACGTAGCCGCGATGAAACATCAGGCGCTTGCGGCCAACATCGCCAACTCCTCAACGCCGGGCTACAAACGGGTGCAGGTCAGCAAAACGTTTGAGCAGGAATTGCTGGGCCGTATCAAGAGCGGCCAGCCTCTGGACCTTGCGGGGACGCCGCCCGCCATTGAAAAGGATTCCTCGACCCTCGCCACCCGTATGGACGGAAACAACGTCCAACTGGACAGCGAGCTGCTTCAGATGAGCTCCAATTCGACCAACTACCAGGTTCTGACCCAATTCCTCAACGGCTCGTTCCGGCAACTTCGCACGGCCATCACGGGGAAATCCTCCTGAGCAAAAATCATTAGCCTTCTCTTTTCACCATGGACGTTATCTCTGCCTCGAACATCACGGCCAGCGCACTGAATGCGGAAAAGCTGCGCTTGGACATTGTCGCCGAAAACATAGCCAATGCCAACACAACCAAAGGACCCGACGGCCTCGCCTACCAGAGAAAAACGGTTTCTTTTGAGTCGGTCGCCGACCAATTCTTCGGCGGCTCCGGGGGGGTGCGCGTAGGGGAAATCTCCAAGGATTCCACACCGGGGGCCACGAACTACAACCCGTCCCACCCGCATGCGGACAAAAATGGGATGGTGACCATGCCGAACGTGAACCTAGCCTACGAGATGGTGGACCTCATGTCCGCCAGCCACTCCTATGAGGCCAACCTCGCCGTCATTCGTAACGCCCGTCAGATGGCCTCTCAAGCCTTGAGCATCGGCAGGTTTTGAGCATGTCATTTTATAAACTTAGCAGCCCACATCTCCAGCCATGACCTCCATCAATCCTATCGCCGGCCAGATTGCCAGCCACCTCCAGCAACCCTTAAAGATCCCGTCCCGGCAGCTCGAGGAACTCGGGGGAGCTGGAAATGTCCAGCAGGCAGGGGCTTCCGGCGGCGAAAAATCTTTCGGGAAAGTCCTCAACAATTTTGTTCACGATGTGGACACGCAAATGAAAACATCCGCGGGGGAACGCAACAAGGTTCTCTCCGGAGAAACGACCAACCTGCACCAGGCGATGATTGCCAGTCAGGAGGCGAGCACCAGCTTCACCTTTATGGTTGAGCTGCGCAACAAGCTGGTGGAAAGCTACCAAGAGCTGATGCGCTCGCAGGTCTGACCTGTCCCCGTAAAATGAACTCCGCTTTGACCACTACCCCATGAAGCAAGTATTTCAGCAGTTTTCCCTGATCTGGCAGGTGCTGGGCCTGAATCAAAAAATCAGCATCGTCCTCACCGGCGCGCTGGTGGTCGGGGGACTGACTGCGCTGCTGTTCTGGTCCAACAAGCCCCAGATGAAGCTGCTTTACGGAGGCCTGGCGGAGAAAGAGGCGGGGGAAGTGCTCGCCGTGCTCGAGGAGTCGGGGGTCAAATACGAAATCGGCGGCGGCGGGCGCTCGATCTATGTCCCCGGCGATAAGGTTTACAAGGCGCGGATGGATCTGGCCGCCAAAGGGCTCCCGACAAACGGCGGCGGGGTCGGGTTTGAGATTTTTGATCGCACCAACTTCGGCATCAGCGATTTCGTCCAGCGGACCAATTACTTCAGGGCCCTCCAGGGGGAGCTCTCGCGAACCATTTCCCAGCTCCAAGGGGTGCGTTCAGCCCGTGTTCTCGTCGTCGTCCCGGAGAACCGCCTCCTCCTGCGCGGCGACGAAACCCGCCCCACGGCCTCCGTCTTTGTGGATACCGGTACCACCGCTCTCAATGTTTCGGCCGTCAGCTCCATCCGGTCGCTTGTTGCCAATTCCGTGCAGGGCCTCCGGCAGCAGGACGTCTCCGTTGTGGACAACCAAGGCAAGGTTTTGTCCGAGGAACTCAACAGCGATCCCAATCTGGGATCCTCCTCCAGCCAGATGAAATACCGCCAGCAAATCGAGAACTACCTGGGCACGAAGGTCGAAACGATGCTGGCCACGGTGCTCGGGGTGGGCAACGCGGTGGTGCGGGTTTCAGCCGAGATCAACTCCGACGCATCCACGGTGCTCGAAGAAAAGTTTGATCCAGAAAACCAGGTCACCCGCACGGAAAACCTGATGGAGGACAACACCACCACCCTCGAAAAATCCGACCCGGTCGGTGCCGCGGGAACTTCTGCCAACGTCCCCCAGCAGCCGTCCGCCTCCGCCGAATCCAACAAGCCCTCGAAAAACAGCTCCACCACAAAGACCTCCCGCACGCAGAACTACGAAATCAATCGCACCACGACCAACGTGACAAAAAATCCCGGAGCCATCACGCGGATCACGGCGGCAGTATTTCTCAAGCCGCCAACCGGGTCGGAGAGCGACGCGCAGCCGACGCCACGGACACCGGAAGAAATCAACAAGCTCCGGCAGATGGTGAGCAACGCGCTGGGCATCGCCTCCCGCACCCCGGAGGAGCTGGAGCGGACGGTTTCGATCACGGAGCTTCCTTTCGCCGATGTGATCACAGCCGGCGTCGTTCCGGAAAGCGCCTTCAGCAGCCTTCGTGAAGTCGTTGGGCCAGCGGCGGCACTCCTGCTCGCAGCGATTGTCTTTCTCATCTTTTTCCGGGCGATCCACAAAACCAAGCCGGAGCAGATCACGTTTGAGCTGATCGAATCTGAAGAACCCAGCCAGCAATTGTTGCCACAGGCGATGAACCATAAAATCTCGCCGGAGCTACTCAACGATATGATCCGCCAGAAGCCTGAGAATGTTAGCCTCACCATCCGCGAATGGCTTGCCGCCAAACCCACCTAGCTGCCATGACCACTGCTGAGTATGATGCCCTGAGCAAAATCCAAAAGGTGGCCGCCTTTCTGATCACCGTCGGGGAAGAGCAGGCGGGCCAACTGTTGGAGCAGTTCTCTGACGAGGAGGTCGAGAACGTGGTGCGCGAAATGGCCGCCATGCAGGTGGTGGGTTTCGATCTTCAGGAGAAAGTGGTCCAGGATCTCTGCGTGGTGCTGGGCAACGGCTTGAACTCGAATCTCGGCGGAGTGACCTTTGCCCAGAAGGCGCTCATCAATGCCAAAGGCCCCCACGTCGCCGCCCATATCATGCTCAAGGCTCTGCCGGCCGGCGATTCGATTGACGCCATGCGCGAGCTCGACTCCATGGATTCCCGCCAGATTTACAGCCTCATCAAAGAAGAGCAGCCGCAAACGATCTCGTTCCTCTTCTCGTATCTTGAGCCGAAAAAAATTGCGGCGATCCTGCCGCTGTTTCCACCCGCGCACCGCGAAGACATCGTCGAGCGGCTCGGTTCGATGGAGCCGATTTCGAGCGAACTCATCAGGAAAGTCCTGCATTCCCTGAGCAAGCGCATGGCCTCCGGTCCCCAGAAGCACGCCATTCACAGCCGGGGAGGGGTCAACACCGTAGCACAGTTGCTCAACTCGCTGGACCGCGAAGCCAGCAAAACCCTCCTCTCGCAGATCGAGGAGCGGAACGCCCCGCTCGCCGCCGCCATCCGGAAAAAACTTTTCTCGCTCGAAGACCTCGCCCGGATGTCGCAGGCAGACATTCAAAAAGTTCTGCGTGTGATTCAAAGTGCCGACATCTGCATGGTTCTCAAGAACGCCAGCGAAAAGGTTCGCAAAGCTCTCTTCGGCGGGCTGTCCAAGCGTGCGTCCGAGGCCTTGAAGGAGGAGCTGGATAATCTGGGGCCGGTGCGGATCCGCAATATCGAAGAGGCCCTTGACCGCATTGTCTCCACCATCAGCGAGCTGGCGGAAGCCGGCGAAATCGTTCTCAACCTCGACGCTGATGATATTGTCGCCTAGATTTGTGCGGTTTGCCATGCCGCCCGCCTCGATTGTTCTCGTCCGCGAAGCGGACGGGGATCAAGAGCTTCTGGTTGCGAACCAAGAGGGTTTTCGCGCGGGCTATGAAGAGGCGACTCAGGGCCTCAACCTGCAAATCTTGGAGCAACGGACCCAAATCGCCAACCTTCAGGAAAATACCTTGAAGGCGATCTGCAGCCAGTTCGAGATGCTGGTCGAGGAGGTCCGGCTGGCGGTGCCCGCCCTTGCCCTCGACGTCGCCCGGCGCACCCTCGCCGGAATCTCGTTGGATGCCGACCAGGTGAAGGCAATCGCCTCCGAAGCGCTGGCGGAACTGGCCTCCGGAACCCCCGGCATCAAGTTGAGGCTCTGCCCGCACGACCTTCGGATGGTGCAGGATCTGGCCGAAGAGTTCGCACAGAAATACCCCGGTCTGGAGCTGGTCGCCGACCCGGACTTGCTCTCTGGAGATTGCCTGGCCAGTAGCCATTTTGGAACCATTGACGCGCGCATTGCCGGCAAGCTCGAAAACATAGCCCATGCCCTGCTATGAGTGCCTCGCTTCTTGATTCTGTTTTGGAAAACTGTCGGCGGCGCATCGGTGGAGTCAACCCGATTAACCGCCTCGGTGAAGTCGTCCAGGTCACCGGCCTGGTGATCGAGTCAGAAGGACCGCATGTCTCATTGGGCGACCTGTGCCAGATCCGCTCGGACCGCATGGACGGGATCGCTGCGGAGGTGGTTGGATTTCGCGGACGGCGGGTGCTGCTGATGCCGCTCGGGGAGATGCACCAAATCCATGCCGGCTGCCAGGTGGTTGCGACCGGGCGTTGTGCCGACCACCGTGTCGGCCCGGCGCTCATCGGTCGTGTCCTCAACGGCCTCGGCCAGCCCATCGACGGGCTTGGGCCGATCGAGTCCTCCACCACCCGCCGCTTGCACCTCGCCCCGCCGAACCCCCTCAAGCGCCAGCGCATCCGTGCCCCCTTTGAAACCGGCATCAAAGCACTCGACGTCTTTGCCCCCTTCGGATGCGGCCAGCGGGTCGGGCTGTTTGCCGGCAGCGGCGTGGGAAAATCCACCCTCCTGGGGATGATCGCCCGCAATGCGGAATCTGAAGTCAACGTCATTGCGCTCATCGGCGAACGCGGACGCGAGCTGCGGGAGTTCGTCGAAAAAGATCTCGGCCCGGAGGGCATGGCACGCTCAGTCATCGTCGTCGCCACATCGGACCAGCCCGCACTCGTGCGCCTGCGGGCGGCATTCCTCGCCACCTCCATCGCCGAATACTTCCGGGACGAAAGCAAAAATGTCCTCTTCATGATGGATTCCGTCACCCGGTTCGCAATGGCGCAGCGGGAGATCGGGCTTGCGGTGGGCGAGCCGCCTGCCAGCCGCGGCTACACCCCCTCGGTTTTTTCCCTGCTGCCGCGCTTGCTCGAGCGCACCGGGATGGGAGAAGCTGGTTCCATCACGGCGATCTACACCGTCTTGGTTGAGGGCGACGACATGAACGAACCCATCGCCGACGCCGTCCGGGGCATTCTGGACGGGCACATTGTCCTCAGCCGGGCGATGGCCACCGCCAATCACTTTCCCGCCATTGATGTGCTCGAAAGCGTGAGCCGGGTGATCAATGAAGTCTGCCTTCCGGAGGAAATCGAAATGGTTGCGAAAGCCCGCGACCTTCTGGCCACCTACCGGAAAAGCGAAGACCTCATCTCCATCGGTGCCTACGTCAGCGGACACAACCCGAGGCTCGATGTCGCGGTGCGCAAACACCCGGCTATCACGGATTTCCTCCGTCAGAAAATCGAAGCAAAATACTCCCGGCGAGACAGTTTCTCCACCCTCACCAAAATCCTATCATGAACGCGAACGGATTCCGTCTCCAGTCTGTCCTTGATCTGCGCGCCTCCGCCTTGGAAGAGGCGCAAAACACCCTGGGAAGGGCATTGGCGAGCCTCGGGGCCGCACGGGACGCCTTCCGCGAGTCCCTTCGCGAAGCGGGCGACATGGCCGACGCCATCTGCTCGCACACTGATAGCCAACCCGCAGCCCAGCTTAAAGCGTCGCGCCAGTCCTACCTCGAACAGGCCCGCCATGTGCGGTCTCTTCAAGAAAATATTCAGGAATGCCATCGCAGCGTGCAGCAGTGCCGCGAGCAGGTTGTGAAGGCTTCGCGCGAACATGAGATCCTCGTGCGGCTGCGCGAAAAACGGCTCAAAGCCGGACAATTCCTAGAGAACCGCAAAGAAGAAAACCTTCTCAACGATGTCATCAACTCGCAGCGGCTTCAAACCCGGCGCCGCAGCAGCGAGGAATTCCAGCCAGCCCAACTCCCATGAGTCGATCCTTCATCTTTGTTGCCATCCTCGCCGTCCTCTTCGGACTCGCTGCCGCATTCGGAACGCTCATTCTGCGATGGCTGCCTCTGGCCGAAGCACTCAAACAGAAGAACTCTACTCCAGAACTCGTCCCAAGGGACTGGGATTTTTGGACCACGGAGAGCGGCACCCTCTCGGAGGACCTTCGTAAAGAGCGACAAGCGGTGCGGGAACGTGCGAAGGATCTCGACGCCTGGCAGAAACAAATCGAAGCCGAAAAGGCCGAACTCGTCCGCGTCCGTGAACAAATCCAAGGGATCCGCGATGAAATCAACAAGACCGTCATCACACTGATGGAGGCAGAAAAGCCCAATCTTAAATCGCTTTCGAAATCTTATGCGATCATGAAAGCCCCGCAGGCAGTCGCCATTTTTAAAGAAACAAACGATGACATCATCGTCAAAATCCTCTCCCTCATGAAGCCGGAGACGATAGCCAAAATACTGGCTGAGATGTCTTCGGAACCGGCTCTCCCCGGAGTTCAGCCGGACGCAACCTCCGGCAGCGCAAAGGCCGCGCGTATCACCGAAATGCTGCGCCTTCTTAAACAGGAAAACACAAATACAGAAATCCCATGATCACTGCTGCTCTTTTTTATCCTCCGACTTCCATTCCATCGGGTTCGAACCCGGCATGGGAAGCAGGCGGGCTGTCCCCCGATGCGCCCCAAGAGCCAACTCAGGATTTTGGAGAACTCATGGATCAGCGGTGTCCAGAGAAGGGCGGCAAACCGTCCGAAGACATCCCCGAAGCCGCCTTGCCGGTCATACTGAATGCGGTTCCTGATCCATCACGGCTGCCGACTCTGGCTGAATGGTCCTTGCCGATGATCCGTTGGAACCTCACTCCCCCGGCCGTCTCGCCCGCTCCAGAAGTCTCCGAAAATAATGAGGGCATCGCTAAAAATTGCATCGCGCAGGAAGCCCCCCGGACGTTCCCGCAGGCGGCATCGCCATCGGAAAACAGGAGTCCGACATCCCTCTCAACCGTTGCTCCACCAGAGTCGCTCCGGCCTGCGGGACCGATAGGACCCACCCCCACCCTAGCCTCGGCAGCCACCCCAGTCTCGGCAACCACACCAGCCTCGGCAACCACACCAGCCTCGGCACCCACACCAGCCTCGGCAACCACACCAGTCTCGGCAGCCACACCAGCCTCGGCAACCACACCAGTCTCGGCAGCCACCCCAGTCTCGGCACCCACACCAGCCTCGGCAGCCACCCCAGTCTCGGCAACCACACCAGCCTCGGCACCCACACCAGCCTCGGCAACCACACCAGCCTCGGCACCCACACCAGTCTCGGCAACCACACCAGCCTCGGCACCCACACCAGCCTCGGCAACCACACCAGTCTCGGCAGCCACACC
>JBBQRY010000072.1:0-9009 GCA_038214335.1 Chthoniobacterales bacterium | reverse complement strand
GGTCCACTCATGTCGAGACACGACCACGCCCGGGCCAGCATGTAGCTGAGCCCAGGCGCTCGTGGCTCCGATCCGTGGTGATCCGCGATAAGGCTTTCTGCTGCCCCGAGTTCATGCGGTGTCGCGGCCGGCCTGTTGTTTGGCGGCGGAGGTTTCGAGGATGGTGGGTGCGGTGAAGAGCTTGCCACGGAGGAAGCCATGGGATTCCGGCAATCTGGCAAGAAGTTCGGGAGCCGAGTAGTTTTCCCCGACAACGATATCCCCCAAATGGAGTTCGGGTTGAAGGCCTCCGGAGAATCCGGCAGTCACAAGGATTTCGGGACGGGCTTTTTCGATTTCGCGCCGGAGGGCTTTTCCCATGAGGGAGCCCGTGATGCCTAGTGTCCAAATGCACACGCTCAAGCGCGGGGCGGATTTAGCCCGAAAGGCCGCGCTTTCAAACTCGAGGGAAAAGACGATGGCAATCATGGCGGAGTGAGTCGGAATTCATAAAGGCAGGAGGAATCCGCTGGTGCGTCCTCTGCGGACTTCGGGTCCTCTGGGGCATCCAGCGTCGTTTGGACTTTTCCGGTCGTCCAATCGAAGGAGGAGTCGATAGTTTGGACGCCGCCGACGAGGGATTTTTGGGTCGGCTGAGCTGAGTGCCAAACCGGTCGGCAAGCGGCCTCGAAGGATTTGGCTTCGGAGGCGGAGATTTGAACCAGAAAACTGTCGGCGACTTGATTGCCTTCAAGGAGGGATCCCTGGGCACGCTGCACGGCAGCCAGGAGTGTGGCTTTTGCTTGGGCGGGGTTGGTTCCTGGGGCGGGATAAAAAACGGGCCGATTTTCTTTGATCGATGCGGGCGGATTCCAATTCCGGTCGGCGGCCTGTTCCATGGCTTCACGGAGTTCGGGCGCTTCGGTTTCGGCGATGGGCTTGGTGAAGTATTTCGTGAGTCCTAGGCTGACGGCACCCAGCGGCACGGCGAGGGCCACGAAGAGGATGAGGATCATGCGAATGACCTGTGAATTTGCCAAAGGTGAGGATTTGCAGGGGCTCAAGGTGGAAATAATATGCGGTATTTGAAGGTTTCTCGCAACATCCGTCAACGCAGGATTGACCACACCCCTCCTCTGCCCGATATTTCCGCTCCTTCTGATGTCCAACAAAAACACCCGCAACTTCTGCATTATTGCGCATATTGACCACGGCAAGACGACGCTTTCTGATCGTCTTCTGGAGTTCACCGGCACCATTCAAAAGCGTGAGGCCCAAGAGCAATTGCTCGATGCCATGGATCTGGAACGCGAGCGTGGGATCACGATCAAGGCCCATCCCATCGCGATGGAATACCTGTCCAAGAAGAACGGACACAAATACAAATTGAACCTTTCGGACACGCCCGGGCATGTGGATTTTTCCTACGAGGTCTCGCGTTCCCTCGCCGCCTGCGAAGGAGCCCTCCTCATTATTGATGCTGCCCAAGGCGTCGAGGCGCAGACGGTGGCGAATGTCCATCTCGCCGAAAAACAGGGACTCCGCTTGATTCCGGTTATCAACAAAATCGATCTACCCAATGCGGACGTGGAAAGTGCGCTCCGGCAGCTTGAGGACATTTTGGCGATTTCCGCCGATGAGGCGATCCTGGCCAGCGCGAAGGCGGGCATCGGGATTGAGGAGATCCTCGAGGCGGTGATTGAGCGGATTCCTGCCCCCTCGGGTTCCGCCGATGCGAAGCTGCAGGCTCTCACTTTTGACTCGACCTTCGACACCTACCGGGGCGTGGTCATTTACACGCGGGTCATGGAAGGCTCGATCAAGGCGGGCGACCCCGTCAAACTGATGTCCACCAACACCAACTACGACGTCAAAGAGGTCGGGGTGTTTAAGCCGCAAGCCCCAAAATTCTTTGCCCGTCAAAAACTCCAAGCGGGAGATATCGGCTACGTCATTGCCAATATCAAGACCAGCTCGGAAGTCAAAGTTGGCGATACGCTCACCGGGGCCAGAAACCCGGCTGCGGCTCCCCTCCCCGGCTTCCAAGTCGTCCAGCCCATGGTTTTTAGCGGGATTTATCCCATCAATACCGCCGATTTCGAGAAATTGAAGGCCGCCATGGGCAAACTCCAGCTCAATGATGCCGCCCTTCATTTCATGCCCGAGTCCAGTGTCGCGCTGGGATTCGGATTCCGATGCGGGTTTCTGGGACTTCTTCACATGGAAATCATCCTGGAGCGCCTGCGCCGGGAGTTTGATATGGATATCATTGCGACGTATCCTTCCGTTATTTCCGAAGTGCTTCGCACAAATGGCGAACTCCTGCGTGTGGACAATCCGGAGCAACTCCCCGACATGAGCGTTATTGAGGAAATTCGTGAGCCCATGGTCATGTGCTTCATCATGGTCCCCAATGAATACATCTCTCCCATGATGCAGCTTATCATGGAAAAACGCGGCGAGATCAAACATACGGAATCCCTCGATACCAAACGCGTCATGCTCAACACCGAACTGCCGCTCAATGAGATCCTTGTCGATTTTGTCGATAAAATGAAATCCATCACGCGCGGATATGGGTCGATGGACTACGAACCTGGCGGATACCGCGCCAGCAAACTGGTGAAGCTGGACATGCTCGTGAATGGCGAACCGGTGGATGCCTTCAGCAGCATCGTTCACCGGGACAAAGCCGAAGCCCGCGGACGTGCCCTCGCATCGAAGCTCAAGGAGGTCATCCCCACCCAGCTCTACCAGGTGGCCATTCAAGCCGCCATCGGTGGAAAAATCATCGCCCGTGAGAGCGTCACGGCCATGCGGAAGAATGTGACCGCGAAGTGTTACGGAGGTGATATTTCCAGAAAACGCAAGCTGCTGGAGAAACAAAAAGAAGGTAAAAAGCGCATGAAAGCCATTGGAACTGTGAACATTCCGCAAGAATCCTTCATTGAGGTTCTCAAGACTGGATAGGATGCCATGAACGGCTTCACCCCATCCCCTGCTGTCCAGAAAATTGGCAGTTTACCTCCTTCGGGAAGGCTGGCGCCAGCCTGTGCGCGGCTCGCGGAATTCGCGGAGTATGCGATATACGCAGATCACGCTAGCGCCGCTGCTTTCACATATTCACGACCGCATTTTTTTGGTAAAAACAAACTCTAAACACCTATAAACCAATGTTTTTTCTAACTCCACGATATCTGAAAGAAGCTAAGCACTACCTGCACGGAGCAAAAAAGTTTCTAAATTACAAGCGGGACATTCTTTCATCCGAGCAGGTAGAGAAAGTGGAGGATCGCATGTCCGGTCTGCGCCAAGCCATGGCCACTAGGCGGAGCGAGAGTGTGCAGGGGGCCATGCGGGAGTTGGATGCGCTGATCGGCAAGATCTCCCCTCCCCCGAAGGATGCCGGATGGCGGGAAAATGTGGAGGTCTTTTTGGTGGCCATTGTCATTGCGGCGGGGATCAAAGCCTACATTTTGCAACCGTTTCGGATTCCGACCGGGTCGATGCAGCCGACATTGTTTGGTATTATTGGAACGCCGACGGATACCCCACCGCCCAATCCGCTCATTCGGGCCTTTGAGTTTGTTTGGCTCGGACGCCACTACATTGACCTCAAAGCAAAAGAATCCGATGAAGTGATTGGATTGCGTGAAAAGACGTATTTGAACTTCTTTACGTTCACCGACATCGTCTGCCGTCACCAGACTTATTCACTTTTTGTTCCCCGCGACCCCCTCGCCCGTTCTTTCAATGTGATACCCGGACGCAAGCTGAAAGCCGGCGAGACGATAGCACGAGGTCACATGGACACCGGCGACCAGGTTTTTGTGGATAAAGTGAGTTATCACTTTGTGAAGCCCTCTGCCGGGGATGTTTTTGTTTTTAAGACTACAGGGATCACCAAAATAGAATCTGGCCTTGATCCTGCCATGGGCTCCCAGCACTACATCAAACGTTTGGCCGGCTTGCCGGGGCAAACATTGCGGATTGATCCGCCAAATCTCTTCGTGGACGGGAAAATCCCGCAAGGGTTCGCGTTTCAGCGCGTGATGAGTCGCAAGAACGGTTATCAAGGGTATTCGAATAATCCTGAAGGCATGGGAGGATTCACTTATCTCGGCAATCCGGAGGCGATTTTCAAAATTCCACAACACGCATTTTTTGCCCTTGGAGACAACAGCTTCCACTCACGAGACAGCCGCGATTGGGGGATTGTTCCTGAGAAAAATGTTGCGGGGCGCGGTCTGTTCGTCTATTGGCCCTTCTCGAGCCGCTGGGGGCTGATCCACTAGAAAATTGGACAGGTCGGCAGGCGGAGGTGCGTTGGTGAATATCGTGCTGGCGTTTTACAGCGGGAGCATGGATCGGTCACCGGCGAGGCTCCTCTGCTCCCAGGGGTTCACCTTTCCAGCCGACATTTGGCGGCCACGTATTCGGTCTCTGGCAGGATAAATTTGCGGACTTCCACGGTTACGGCAACGGCATGGAATTCGTCCACCAGCAGGCGTGCCACGTCGGCGGCGAGGGTTTCGATGAGGTGGCGGGGGCCTTCGCCAGCGAGGACCTGGACTCTCCTGCAAACGGCGACATAATCGACCGTGCGCATGATGTCATCGTTCATGTAGGAAAACGGTGAAGGCGGTTGGATGCAGAGATCCATCATGAGTTCCTGTTCGCTTTCACGCTCCTCAGCCACCACACCCACAACCGATTTGACCTTGAGACCTTTGATCCAGATTTCGTTCATAATAAAATTCCTTCGAGTGCCTTACGCTATCCACCCACCCAGCAGAGTCAAGCCGCCCCGGTATTTTGGCGTTGACATGAGAGAAAGTAATGGTATGAAGTGATGGTATGCCAACAATGACGCATCGCACGACTTTTGCTTTGGATGAGGCCACCGTCGCTAGGCTGAGAGGGTTGGCTTCTCTGTGGAATGTATTTAACCACGGATTACACAGATACCACGGATAGAAACAGTTATGACAATCTGTCTGCGCTTTGCGATTCACCTTCCGGGTGAACAGGGCTTGCGTCTCAAATCCCTCCATATCAGTGTTATCCGTGTAATCCGTGGTTCCAACTGCTTTTTCTAGGATCACTGCTCCGGGCTCATCAATGCGGCGAGGCGGCGTTTGAGGCGGAACAGATGGGTGCCGTTTTCGAAGATGCTCAGGTCTTCGGGTTTGCAGCGGTCGAAGTCCGCAAGAAACATCGTCTCCACATCGCGGGCGAACGCTTGGTCTTGGACGGCAGCGGAAAGCTCAAAATTGAGCATGAACGAGCGGTAGTCGAGATTGATCGAGCCGACGATGGAGAAGTCGTCATCCGCGAGGAGGACTTTCTGGTGCATGAACCCCGGCTGATACCGAAAAACTTTCACTCCGGCGGAGAGGAGGCGAGGGTAATAGGTGAAGGAGGACAGCCATGGGAGAAGATGGTCGGCCATTTGAGGAAGGATGATGCGCACGTCCACCCCGCGCAGTGCGGCATGGCAGATCGCGTAGAGCAAGGGGCTGGATGGCACGAAATACGGACTGGCCAGCCACAGGCGCTGTTTCACATCTTGGATGACCGACAAATAGACCGCTCCGGCAGCCGTCCAATCCTGCGCAGGTCCGGAGGCGACGGGAAAAACAATCGCATCGCCACATGGCTTGGCGCGCAGACGGTGGGTCGGAATGCTATCCGTCGTGTAGTTCCAATCCTCCAAGAACGCCAGTTGGAACGCCGCCGCAGCCGGACCTTCGATGCGCATGTGCGTATCCCGCCATGGGCCAAACTTTTTGCTGCGCCCCATGTATTCGTCACCCGCATTGAGTCCGCCGACGAAGGCGACCTCTCCATCGGCAAGGAGAAGTTTGCGGTGATTGCGAAAATTGATTTGGAAATGCCGCCCAAATTGGCGGTTCGTTACGAACGACTGCATCATGACTCCGGATTTTGCGAGGTCCTCACGCCATGAGGCAGGCAGCTTCTTTGAGCCAACTTGATCAAACATCACCCTGCACTCGACCCCACGCGCTGCCGCCGCCTTCAACCGCGCAGCCAATTCGCGACCGAGTTCGTCATCATGGATGATGAAAAATTGCACCCACAAGCTGTCGCGGGCAGCATCCATCGTGGCAAACATGGCATCGAAGGTTTGCTTTCCATCAATGAGGAGACGGACCGCGTTCCCATGCGTGGGCACCAGCCCACACACCCGATTCATCACGCGCGCTCCATCCTGACAAAGATCCCGCACCTCGGCACGGTAGCCGTCCAAATACCGGACCGTGGCTTTCAGCGCGGCATCTAGCGGGGGGCACTTGCCGCTGCCGGCAAGCGTGTAGCCGGAGAATCGGGATTCTCCGAAAACAAGGAACATGGGAATGGCAACAATCGGCAGCACCACCAGTGCGAAAGCCCACCCGATGGCGGATTGCGGCGTCCGCGCCATGAGGATCGCGCGGAAGGCGAGCACAACGCCGACAACCTCAAGGAGAGCCGTGATGATGCCGTAAAGAGTTGTCAGGTTTCCCACAGCGGGCAGGCAGTCTACGAGAGGATTTTGATATACGCCTTAGCGCGTAGGGTGTCGATCCAGCGCTGCTGGGTCTTCATGCGCTCCTGCTGGATGAGGTTTTTTTCGATCTCATCGCGCACCTCGGACATCGGCTTGATCGCGGCATTCTTTTTCGCCTCAACGAGGAGGATGTAAAACGAATCTCCGAGTTTCACGACCGGGCTGATCTGGCCTGGACGCAGCGCAAAGGCTACGCTGGAAAGCTGCTCATTGAGGGTGTTGCGCTCGATCCATCCCCAGTCGCCCCCCGAGTCGCGTGTGCCGTCATCCTCGGAATACATCTCTGCCATACGGTCGAACTCCGCCCCGCCGACCAGTTTCTGCCGGATTTCGTCCGCCGTCTGGGATTTGTTTTCGCCACCGGGAATGTCGGTTCCGGTCCCTTCTCGCAGCACAATCATCCGCAGCTTGATCTGCTCGGGAGTCGCGTAGGCAGATTTGTTTTTGTTGTAAAACCCTTGGATTTGGGTCGGAGAAATGACGAAGTCCTCATTGATCTTGGCCTGCCGCATCGCCTGCACGACGATCTTTTCTTTCTCGATCTCCTTGAACCTCGTGACCGTGTAGCCTTGGGCCTGAAGCGTGCGCACAAAGGCCGCGCGGTCGCCGCCGAATTCTTGACGAATGATCGTCTGCACGCGGTCGTCCACGACGTAGTCCGGGATATTCGCACCCTTCTCCTGCATTTTGCGAAATTCCTGAATCACCAGTTGGCGATCCACAAGGTCCTTCACCGCCGCAAGTCGCATCTCCTTGACCTTTGCGGCCAGCGCGTCTCCAGAATAAATTTCCCGCAATGACCGCTCACGGGAACCAATCAAATCCCGCACCTGCGAGATCGTGATCACGTCTTGGTTCACGATGGCCGCCACGCCATCCACGACCTCGGACTGTTGCGCAAAGGCCGAAAGGCAGCATGTCAGAATACAGAAGGCGGTGGTAAATATCAGGGATCTCATCGAATGGGCATCTTCTCCAACAAAGAAAGGATGTCGCGCAAATTAGAATCAGGGTCGAATGCCGTCAAGCGGGGAAAGCGTCCCCCGATGAGGATATAGTTTCCGCCGCGCGTGAGCATGAGCTTGTCACCCCGCACTTCGACGAGCGGAATTTTCCTCTGAGTGGCTTCAAATCGGATCGCGGTCAGCACGAGCGCGTTCTCCGCAACTCTCGGCAGCGGGCCGAAACGGTCCCGCCACGAAGCCGCCAAGGCATCAATTTCTTCCCGACTTCCAGCCTCAGCAATCCGCCGATACGCGTCGATCCGCATCCGGGAGTCAGAAATATAGGCGACCGGAAGGAAGGCGCCCGTCTGGGGGATTGCGTCCTCATCGGAGCTGGCTCCCAGAAATTCGGCCTCGTCGATTTTGACGAAATCCAGCCGGAGGAGGGCCGTCCCGGCGCGTGACCGATTTCCTTTCAGAGCCTCTACCGCGCGCTTGAGCATTTTGCAATACAGGTCAAATCCCACCGCGATGATGTGCCCACTCTGCGCCGTCCCAAGCAGGTTGCCCGCCCCGCGGATTTCGAGGTCTCTCATGGCAATTTTGAATCCGGATCCGAGATCGGAGTATTGCTTGATCGCCGAAACCCGCTTGCGGGCGGCTCCGACGGACATCAACTCGCGCGGCAGCATCAGGAACGCATAGGCTTTGTGGTTGGAACGTCCGACGCGTCCCCGCAGTTGGTAAAGATCCGCAAGTCCAAACCGGTCCGCACGGTCAATGATGATGGTGTTGGCATTCGGGATATCCAGACCGCTTTCGATGATCGTCGTCGAGACCAGCACATCCGCCTTTCCGGCAACGAAGGACTGCATAACGGCCTCGAGGGTTTTTTCCTCCATCTGACCATGCCCGGTGAGCACGCGGGCACCCTCGCAGAGTTCCCGAATCCGGACGGCGGTGCGCTCGATCGTTTGCACTCGATTGTGCAGGAAATAAACTTGCCCACCTCGCGCGAGTTCCCGCCGGATGGCGTCCCGGATGATCCGTTCATCGTAACCGCAAACGATAGTTTCCACGGGCTGACGGTTTGGAGGCGGCGTCTCAATGAGCGACATGTCGCGCGCACCCATGAGCGAAAGATACAGGGTGCGCGGAATCGGGGTCGCCGAAAGCGTGAGCACATCCACGAGGCGGAATTTTTCTTTGAGCGCATCCTTGTGCTTCACTCCGAACCGCTGCTCCTCATCCACAACCACCAGCCCGAGGTTCTTGAATTCGACATCCGCCGAGATCACGCGATGTGTGCCGACCACGATATCCACGCTGCCATCTGCCAGCGCCTTGATCACTTTTTTCTGCTCCGCTGCCGACCGATACCGGCTCAGAAGCTCAATCGTCACCGGATACTCGCTCATGCGCTGGCGAAATGTTTCGAAGTGCTGCTGGGCCAGCACCGTGGTGGGTGTGATGATCACGGTCTGCCGGCCTCCGCTGACGGCTTTGAAGGCCGCA
>JBBQRY010000071.1:0-9035 GCA_038214335.1 Chthoniobacterales bacterium | reverse complement strand
ATTCCCGCATCGGTTCCTCCGGCGGCAATCCCGCCCAGCCCACGCCACCCAGCGCAAAGAGAGCCAACAAAATCATTCCCAAAATCTTCATTCCCGCCATTCGTAAGCGAATATCCCCCCTCCTGCCAACCACTTCTCTCTCCCGAAACCATCGTCCCACGAAAAAAAGCCGGCTCCTTACTACTTCATCCTTCATACTTCATCCTTTCCCTGCGCATTCTGGACCTTGTGAAAATCCGATTCCTCATAGCAGTTTTCGTTCTCGCACTTGCCGGAGCCTGTGCCTCCAAGAAGCAGATCACCCCGCAACCGTCCGCTCCCACGACCGCCGTCAAAAAATCTCCCCTCCAAGCCCTCCTCGCTGCGATTCCGAATCCGTTTTCCAAAAAAAAGTCCAAACCACCCATGGCCACGGCCCCTCAGTGGACCGGAGTGATCCGCATGGTCAATGCCCAAGAAAATTTTGTGCTCATCGAAGCGAACTCCATGGGTTCCGCCATTCCTGGCGAAACCTACCTCGCCGTCGCCAAGGGCTCAGAGTCCGCCTCCCTGCGCATGACCTCCCTGCGAAATCCCCCCTTCCTCATCGCAGACATCCTCTCCGGCACCCCCTCCACAGGCGATAAAATCTACCTCCCAAAAGCCTCCACTCCCCCACCCACGCCAAAAACCGAGGAGGCAGTTGCACCCGATTCCACTCCTACAGCCGAGATCGCCACCAAGCCGCCCAAGGCCAAGCCAACGCCCAAGGCCAAGCCAACGCCGAAGGAAAATTAGAGCGTATTGCCACGCCTTTCACCTCGACATCATCAGGCACACGATCCATGCGGATCTCGAATCTATGAAAGTCCAATACGATCAAGAGACCGATACACTCACGACTTCCCTTCGCGACCCCTTCGCCGACCGAGATCTCCGAACAAATTTGTGGAAAACAGCAGGTATCGTTCGGCAAGAAACGATTCGAGCGAACCGGTTTCGGCAGGACGGGTGGTCGATGGAGTTTCATATTAACAAGTGCGGGAGTGACAAAGATGGTGAGCGGGAGTTTCATAGGTTCCTGTGAAGACCACCATTTTGAAATTGAATTGCCCGGATGCGGTCGGATTGCTGGCGCGGATCACCGGGTTGATTGCGGCCTCGGGGGGGAACCTGCTTGATGTGAGCCAATACACGGATCCGGCCGCCAAGTGGTTTTTTGCGAGGCTCGCGTTTGTCGATGGGCGGGCGGTCGAAGACCCGGAAGGATTTCGCGCGGATCTCGGCACGCTGGCCTCCGCGATGCGGGCCGAGTGGACGTTGCGACCCGCCGAGCGTCCGTTGCGCACCGCCATTCTCGTGAGCCAGCAGGATCACTGCCTAGCGGATTTGCTGTGGCGGTGGAAATCCGGGGAGCTCAATATTTCCGTGGCGGGTGTGTTCTCAAATCACGAGACCTGCCGTCCGCTCGTCGAGCGCGAGGGGTTGGAATTTGCGGCGTTGGATTTTCAGGCTGACAAAGGCGCGGCGTTTGTGGCACTGGCCGAGCGCCTGCGCGCACTGGATGTCGAACTCATCGTGTTGGCCCGGTTCATGCAGATTCTGCCGGACTGGCTTTGCGCGGAATTCAGCGGGCGGGCGATCAACATCCACCACTCGTTTCTGCCAGCTTTCATTGGTGCGAACCCTTATCGGCGCGCGTTCGAGCGGGGGGTGAAACTCATTGGTGCCACCTGTCACTATGCCACACGCGATCTGGATGACGGACCAATTATTGAGCAGGAGGTCGCGCGGGTTGAACACTATCATGAACCGAACGATCTGGTGCGGCTGGGAAGAGATTGCGAAAAGCTCGCCCTAGCGCGCGGGGTGCGGTTCCATGTCGAGGACCGTGTGCTCGTCCATGGCAGCCGCGCCATTGTGTTTCGGGACTAATACCGGAATTTCGGCTTGGACGCGGGGGTGGCGTCGGGGGCGGGGATCGTCGAGGGGACGAACTCGGGTTCGACGTTGAGATCTGGCGGCGGCATGTTGGGATCCGGCAGCGGGGTGTCATTCACCTGTGGGCCGGAATAAAGCGGGCCGGCATTCTCGCGGGAGCGTCCGCCGCGCTTCTTTGTGGCAACGGCTTCAGCTTCGCGCTTGATTTCCTCCGGTGGCCGGGGAGGGGCGACCGCCATGTTTTCATTCGCGACATAGCCGGTGCGCAGGTCATCGAGTTGAACGAGGCTGTATCCCATTTCGCGACGCAGTAGCTTCACGCGTGTGTTGGCGGTCAAGGAGGCATCGGGTCCGCGGGGTTGTTGGGGACCCATCCGGTAGAGCGGAGAGAAGTCTCGAATGATGATATATTCGGGTGCTTTGTCCGGAGAAAAGACCTCGCTGGCGCATCCCGTGAGCAGAAAAATTCCTGCGATTCCAAGGACTGCCCAACCGGTTGCGTGCGTTATCCATTTCCAATTTCGAGCAAAGTCTTCCGTCATTTCGCTGGGCATCATGCCGAGTTGGTGCGAGATGCGCAACACGAACGATGGACAAGACGAAGATTTGGGGGAAGATTGGGGCCATGCTGGAAGATGCGGAGTCAAAACGTATGGCCGCGCGGGATGCGGGGAACGAGCCATGGGCCTTGTGGGGATCGTATCTCAGCGACCGGCAATGGGGGACGGTGCGGGAGGATTATTCGGCGGATGGCGATGCGTGGAAATATTTCACGCACGAGCAGGCGCGATCGAGGGTGTATCGCTGGGGAGAGGATGGATTGCTCGGGATTTGCGATGCGGACGGACGGCTCTGCTTTGCGCCGACGTTTTGGAATGGCCGGGATCGCATGCTCAAGGAGCGGGCGTTTGGGCTGTCGAATCCGGAGGGAAACCATGGCGAGGATCTGAAGGATTATTTCTACCACCTCGATAACACGCCGACGCACAGTTTCCTGCGTGGCCTCTACAAATACCCGCAGGCGGAATTCCCCTACGAGCGGCTTGTTGCCGAGAATGCCTCGCGGAGCCGGAGCCAGCGGGAGTTCGAACTCGTGGAGACCGGCATTTTCGATGAGAGCCGGTATTTCGATATTTTCGTGGAATATGCGAAAGAAGGTCCCGAGGACCTGCTGATCCGGATTCGGGCCATCAATCGCGGGCCGGAGTCCGCCTCGCTCACCGTGCTGCCGACCCTGTGGTTTCGGAATACGTGGTCATGGGGAGAGGAGGGAGCGGACAAACCGGAAATGCACGTTGCGCCGCATGGTCGGGGAATTGTGGCGCACCCATGGGGGTTGCCGGAATACCATCTGTATGGAGAAGCGGCGGAGGATTACCTTTTTACGGACAACGAAACAAATGCCGCAAATTTGTTTGGGGCTAAGAATCCGGCGGCGTTCCTGAAGGATGGGTTCCACGAGTATTTTGTCGGAGGAGTTGCCGGGGCGGTGAATCCCGCCCGCATCGGGACGAAGGCCGCGGCGGTTTATCGGCATACCTTGGAACCCGGCGAAGAGTGGACGATTCGTCTGCGGCTGTGTCGGCCACCGAAGCCCAAGCCGTTTGGGAAGGCGTTTGATGCGCTGATCGAGCAGCGGGAGGAGGAAGCAAAATCCTTCTATGAAGCGCGTTCGCCGGGGATGCGGCCCGAGTTGGCCGAGATCCAGCGGCGTGCGCTGGCGGGCCTTCTTTGGTGCAAAAAGTTTTATTACTATCCGGTGATCAAGTGGTTGCAGGGGGATCCGACGATGCCGTCGCCTCCGCCGGAGCGCTGGACCGGGCGCAACAGTTTTTGGAAGGACCTTCATGCGCACGATCTCATTTCCATGCCGGACTCATGGGAGTATCCGTATTTTTGCGCATGGGATCTCATGTTCCAGAGCGTGGCATTTGCGGTGGCGGATCCGGCTACGGCCAAGCGCCAGAGCATGTTGCTGTGGGGCGAGCGCTACACGTCGCCAAGCGCACAGCAACCCGCCTACGAGTGGGCGCTCTCGGATGCTAACCCGCCCATTGGTGGCTGGGCGGCATGGCGGATTTATTCGATTGAGCGGGGGATGTCGGGAACCGGCGATACCTCGTATTTGAAAAAAGCCTTCAACAAATTGCTGCTCGGGTATTCGTGGTGGGCGAATCGCGTGGACCAGACTGGCGACAATGTCTTTGAAGGCGGATTCCTTGGCCTCGACAATATCGGGATTTTTGATCGTCGGTATCCGCTTCCCGATGGCAGCAAAATCGAGCAAAGCGACGGGACCGCATGGATGGCGGCCTTCTGCCTCCACATGCTCAATATTGCAATCGAACTGGCAAAATCCGAGCCCGAGTTCGAGGATATCGCCGACAAATTTCTCAACGATTTTATTTATCTGGCAGCGGCGGTGAATGCCGTTGGCACGGCGGGTTACGCACTCTGGGATGAAGAAGATGGATTTTATTACGACGTGCTCAAGCGTCCTGACGGCACCTCCGACTACCTCAAGACGCGCTCAATTGCAGGCATTACCCCGCTTTTTGCGGTGGAGAGTTTCGATGCGGCAACGGTGCGGCAATTTCCGCTGCTCCGGCGTCGGATCGAATGGTTTACGAAACACCGTCCGCACCTGCTCGACCAATTGCACCACATCGGACGCGAAATCGATGGACGCCAACTGGTCTCCTTGGTGCCACCCGAACGTCTGCGGCGGCTCTGCGAGCGGCTTTTCGACGAGGACGAATTCCTCTCGCCGCATGGGATTCGATCCCTCTCAAAAATCTACGAATCGCAGCCGTATTCGTTCACCGAAGGCGAGAGCACCGAGACGCTGGCTTATTCCCCCGCCGACAGCCCGGTGGCTATGTTTGGAGGCAACTCGAACTGGCGCGGTCCCGTCTGGATGCCGATGAACTACCTCCTCATCGAGTCGCTTCAAAAATTTGGATTCTACTACGGCGACACGTTCCGGGTGGAATTCCCTACCGGCAGCGGGCATGAAATGTCGCTCTGGGAAATTTCCCTCGAACTCGAGCGGCGCCTGGTGAGCATTTTCCTGCCGGGGGAGGACGGACGCCGTCCGTTCAATGGCAGCACGGAACTCTTCCAGACCGATCCCCATTGGCGCGATCACCTGCTCTTCTACGAATACTTCCATGGGGACAACGGCGCGGGCCTGGGGGCCAGCCATCAGACCGGATGGACGGCGTTGGTCGCCAAGATGGCCCGCCAGTTGCATTCGTATCAATCCGCCGGTGCACCTCGGGCTGGCATATAAAGGATGAACACGATCGTTCTATGAATTTCTTTGTTTCCTTTCTGATCCGGCTGCTCTTTTTGGCGCTCCTCTTGGCCTTCTCCGCGTATGTCGGGATTTTTGTCATGATCTTCCTTCGCCAGCGGTCAATGGTTTTCCATCCGCATGTGCTCACCGAGTTCCAGATGCTGGAGAACGCCGAGCAGGTCGGCATGGCACGCTGGCAAGGCCCGGATGGCACGCTGCACGGATGGATGACACGCGACGGCACGGAGTCCGATCCCGTGCTCATTTTTCACGGGAACACAGGTCACGCTTTGGACCGATTGGGAGTGGTTGCACATTTGCGTGAGGGGGGTGCGATGGGTCGCATTTATATTGCGGATTATCCGGGCTACGGCTCCCGACCCGGGAGTCCAACCCAGCGCAGCCTGACGGATGCTGGCCTCGCGGCTCTGGATGCCTTGCCGGGGCAGGTGGTCGTCGTTGGAGAATCCCTTGGCACCGGGGTGGCCGCCCAACTTGCCGCCCGGCGACCAAACAAATTCCGCAGCCTGCTGCTCATCACTCCCTTTGATTCCATGGTCGCCGCGGCCGCGCACCACTATCCGTGGCTCCCCGTCCGGCTTCTTCTGCTCGACCGATTTGATTCCGTTGCAGCGCTGGCCTCTTTTCGCGAACCCGTCGTCATTCTGCTCGGCAAAGCCGACGACACGACACCCCCCGAGGGCGCCCGTCGGCTTCATTCCTCGCTGAGCGGACCCAGCAAACTCTTGGAAGTCGAGGGAGCCGGACACAATGACGCCATGGATGAACTCACTCCAGCCGCATGGCGCGAGGCGTGGAAATTTCTCACGCAGACGGTCAGGACAGGACCCTCCAGAAAATCCTGATGTGCGGATCAGGTGCGCAGGATCACTTTTTTCCCGCACGCATAATATCGACCCAGATCGGCAGGGCCAGCGTGGCTCCGTAGCCGCCGGGGCGAATCGTCCGGGGTCGGTCAAACCCGACCCAGACTCCGCAGGTGAAGCGGGAATCATAGCCAAGAAACCAGGCATCTACGAAATTGTTAGTCGTCCCGGTTTTTCCGGCCGCCCAGCCGCGAAGCCCGAACTCCCGTGCTCCCGCCGCAGTGCCGCGCGTGACAACATCCGTCATCAGCTCCGAGGCCATCTTGGCCGAGCGGGGTGAGAAGACAGGAATTCTTCCATGGGTCGCCTTGTAAAGCACATGCCCCTGCGCGTCGGTGACCCGCTCGATGATGAAGGACTGTAGCCGGTTGCCTCCGGAGGGGAACACGGTGTAAGCCGCCGTGAGATCTTTCAGGGTGGTTTCAAAGGTGCCAAGGCAGAGCGACGGATATCGCGGCGGATCTTTGCTCAGTCCTGCGACCTCAATTGCCTTGGCCACCCGATCAATTCCGGTTCGTAGTCCGACTCTCACGGTCATGGTATTGCGCGAAAAAACCAGTCCATCACCTGCCGGACGGGGTTCGCCATAGGTGCCATCCGAATTTCCCGGATTGTATTTGCCGAAGCGTTGGGGGATTTCCGAAGGCGAGAGCCGGGCATCGGAGATCGGCTCGCGCGGATCGAGGCCCTGTTCAAACGCCTCCGCATACACGAAGGGCTTTACCGTGGACCCAATCTGGCGGTGGCCGAGCAAAGCACGATGAAATTTGCTGCGGTCAAAATCACGTCCCCCCACGATCGCCCGGATGCCGCCGGATTCGTTATCGATCACCAGCGCCGCCGCCTCCAGGTAGGGGACGGATTTTTCGGCATCGAGTTTTTTATCTGAGAAGGCACTGGCAGGTTGATGCGGATACCCGGGAGCCGACTCAATCTCGCGCAGACGATCCGTCACCGCCCGCTCCGCTGTCTTCTGCAGGTCGCCATCAATCGTCGAATAAATCCGGAGTCCTCCAGCATCCATCTGCCCTGGCTCCAGAACCATTTCCAAATCGCGAAGAATGGCATCCATCGCCCAGTTGTCCTCCGCAAGCGTGCGCACGGAAGGCGACGTGTCCATCTCTTGCGCCTGCGCCGCATCACGTTGTCCCCCAGTGATGAGCCCGATAGCCTGCATCCGATTGAGCACCGTGTTGCGCTCCTTCGTTGAACCCTTCGGATTGTTAAGCGGGGAATATCGATTCGGACTTCGAATCAAGCCCGCGAGCGTGGCAGACTCTGCAAGGTCGAGCCGCGAAGCAGGCTTGCCAAAATACGTCTGGCTCGCAGCCTCGATTCCGTAGGTGCCCGAGCCGAAATAAATCCGGTTCATGTAAGCCTCAAGGATTTCTTCCTTCGTGAGTTCGGTCTCGATCCGGAATGCCAGCGCGGCCTCAATGAGCTTGCGGTGAAGGTTTTTTCCTCCCAGCGGAAAACTATTCCGGGCCAATTGCTGGGTGATCGTGCTGGCTCCCTCGCGAAATCCTCCCAGCAGCAGGTTGCGCACCACGGCCCGCGCCACGCCAATCGGGTCCACTCCATGGTGCTGGTAAAACCTGGTGTCCTCACGGCTGATGAGCGCGTTCACGAAATCGTTCGAGACCTTGTCGAATGGCACCACCACCCGGTTCTCTCCCGCCAGCCGGCTGTATGGTTCGCCGCGGTAGTCATAGACAATCGACCGCTCGTCCATCTCGTGGATCAACCGCAAATCAAACGTCAGCGCCCACGCATAATAGCCCAGCCCCACCACCGCCCACAGCAGCAAACACAGAAACCCAATTTTCCAGAGTCCGCGCACCAACCCGCGCCGCCGTTTCGGCGCAGCACGACGCCGGGAACCCTTTGCAGGCGTCCGCTTTTTCTGAGATGGATTCCGTTTCTTCGCCACGACGTGCGCTATTCATATCCCGGAATCCGCCTCGCTGCCAATCCAAAGAAGCGGACGGTTTGCGCACTTTTGAGAAGCCCTGCGGCTTTAAGGCGCTGTTCAGAAATAAGATCTACAGGAAATGGCGCAGCAGATTTTTGTTGGTGGCAAGGCACGAGCGCCGAGCATCCTCGATGCAGGCTGTAAGAAGCGAGCACCGCAGCCACTGGCAAAAACATCAAGCCAGACTGTAAAGGATATTTCAGAACCGTGCCTAAGAGGCTCGCGCCGAGGCTCGCGCGATAGCCAGACGCGCAATAGATCACAGTCGGTTTCTCGCGGTCAAACTTTCGAAAATCCACACGCTGCCGTAGCCAGTAGCCGGAAGTCCGAAATAGCCGCGGAACCCAGTCTTCATGCGCCTTCCCGCTTGTTCTGCCATTGGAAGTTCAGCCTGGGCGCAATCAAGGATTTCCGGCGGTAGATGCGTAACCGTTTGGCGACGATTCACATACCCCGGAAAAGCTCGCTCCACGTGCAGTCGAGACCATCCTTGAGCTTGCAGACCACCCCGATCGTCGGACTCTTCCCCCCCGACTCAATGTCCTGAATAAATCGCCTGCTCACCCCCGATTTTTCAGCAAGCCCAAATTGAGTCAGATGGTTCTCTGACCTGATTCTTTTAACGTTTTTGTGAAAGTTTTCTTGTTTCATGCACTTGGTTGCATGAAATATCATCGCACAGTTTTTGCGAGTGTCAAATGGTAGTTGAGCTTCAGAGGAGACGCTTCCCAGTAGTTTCCGGTGGCTCCCAGTGCGTTTTCTGGAAATAATTCCGGTTTCATGCACCTGGTTGCATGAATTTTCATCGCACAACATCTGCGAGTATCACGACTCCG
Source organism: Chthoniobacterales bacterium (assembly GCA_038214335.1). Lineage (GTDB taxonomy): Bacteria > Verrucomicrobiota > Verrucomicrobiia > Chthoniobacterales > Terrimicrobiaceae > QYQL01. The sequence goes on along the minus strand of JBBQRY010000071.1, from coordinate 122 downwards.
CCGGTCGCCTGATCAAACAAGTGAACCCGCTCGGCGGAAAACTCACCTGGACCTACGACGAGACTGGTCGCCTCCTCGAACGCAACAACGGCGAGCAGGCGACCAAATATTCCTACGGCGAC
>JBBQRY010000070.1:0-9095 GCA_038214335.1 Chthoniobacterales bacterium | reverse complement strand
CCGAACGGCTGGAATCTGCGACATGCTTACTGTGAACGCGCCATACCCTTCCTGCCAAGCAAACGGTTTCAGACCGATTTCCTCATGCACCCACCGCGACGAGGCGGATTTGATATTGCGCAGCACGTCGGCCAGACAATGTGTTGCCTTTAATCCGGCGAGAATATGGATGTGATCGGCCACACCACCCACAGCGAGAACAATTCCATCCGCCCAGGTGGCCGGATCGGCTTGGATGCGCTGCAGTCCGTCAAAAAGCGAGCGGTTCAGCACGGAGCTGACTCCGAAAAAATGAAATCCAAACAGCAAGGCAAAAGCCACCCCAAGCGGCCAGACCCAAGTCGTCAAAGATCGTTGTTTCATATTCGTCTTGCGGATGATTCAGGACGCCTTTGACGAATTGGCCGTAAGGAAGCCCTTCATAGGGGGCCTTCGGGATCGGAGATTTGAACACATCAAACACCCCGGCCCGGCGCGACAACATCTGCCGGATCGTGATCTGACTCTGTGGTCATTGCTGTAGAACCGTCATAAACGGCAGATCGTGAGAGCCGATGGTGATTTCAGGCAGGTTCAGAGGTGACCGATGGCGCAGTCTTCGCAGGGTTTGATTTGCTGGAAGAAGTCGTTGCCTTTGTCATCAACGAGGATGAAGGCGGGGAAATTGACAACGTCGATTTTCCAGACGGCTTCCATGCCGAGTTCCGGGTATTCGAGCATTTCGACTTTGCGGATATTTTCTTGGGCGAGGATGGCAGCAGGGCCACCGATGGAGCCGAGGTAGAACCCGCCGTGGGCTTTGCACGCGTCGGTGACCGCCTGACTGCGATTGCCTTTTGCGATCATAATCATGGAGCCGCCATGGGATTGGAAGAGGTCCACGTAGCTGTCCATGCGTCCGGCGGTGGTGGGTCCGAACGATCCCGAGGGCAGGCCCTTGGGGGTTTTGGCGGGTCCTGCGTAATAGACCGGATGGTCTTTGAAATACTGAGGGAGTTCTTCGCCGCGGTCGAGGCGTTCTTTGAGCTTCGCATGGGCGATATCGCGGGCGACGACGATCGTGCCGGTGAGTTCAAGCTGGGTCGTGACCGGGTGATTGGATAGCTCGGCGAGGATGTCGGGCATCGGACGGTTCAGGTCAATTTTGACGGTGTGCGCCGAGGAGGTATCACGGAAGCGGTCGGGCAGGAAGCGTCCAGGTTTGGTCTCAAGAACCTCCAACCAAATTCCTTCTTTGTCGATCCGGGCTTTGATGTTGCGATCCGCGGAGCAGGAAACCCCCATGCCGACCGGGCAGGAAGCACCGTGGCGTGGGAGGCGGATGATGCGCACGTCGAGCGCGAAATACTTACCGCCAAATTGCGCGCCAATGCCGCAGGACTGTGCGGCTTTCAGGATTTTGTTCTCGAGTTCGATGTCGCGGAACGCATGGCCGTGGACGTTGCCCTCGGTGGGCAGTGCGTCGAGGTATTTCGTGCTGGCAAGCTTCACCGTCTTGAGGCAAGCCTCGGCGGAGGTGCCGCCAATGACGAACGCGAGGTGATACGGCGGGCAGGCGGCGGTGCCGAGAGTCTGCATCTTCTCGATGAGAAATTTCTCCAAGCTGGCCGGATTGAGCAGCGCTTTGGTTTCCTGGAAGAGGTAGGTCTTGTTGGCAGACCCGCCGCCTTTGGTGACGAACAGAAAATCATACGACATGCCGTCGGTGGCGGCGATATCGATCTGGGCCGGGAGGTTCGTGCCGGTGTTCACCTCCTCATACATGTCGAGCCCAGCGGTCTGCGAGTAGCGCAGGTTTTCGGTCGTGTAGGTCTCGTAGATACCGCGGGAGATGGATTCTTCGTCATGTCCACCGGTCCAGACTTGCTGGCCTTTTTTGGCCACAACGGTCGCCGTGCCGGTGTCCTGACAAAAAGGCAGCACGCCGTGGGCCGAGACTTCCGCATTGCGCAGAAGGGTGACGGCGACGGTGCGGTCGTTGTCGCTGGCCTGGGGATCCTCGAGGATGGCGGCCACCTGGGCAAGGTGCGCCGGACGCAGAAGAAACGAGACGTCGCGCACGGCCTGATGGGCCAGATACGTCAGGGCCTCGGGTTCGACCTTCAGCATCGGCTTGCCATCAAACTCCGCCACCGAGACGAATTCGCAGGTCAGTTTTTTATACTCGGTCTTGTCCTCTCCGAGAGGAAACGGTTTCTGGTAGGTGAAGGCGGGAGCGGGGTTGGACATGGGTGATAGTATTAGTAAAAGTAATGGTAACCGAATTCTCAGATTTTCGCAACCATTGCGTTCGGGCAATTTTTATCATCTCGGGAAGAAGCGGCCGATGCGATCGTGCCCGTGTGCGAGCAAAGCGGTCTTTTCCTCAAGCGGCAGCAAATGACGCGCCTTTGGCGAGATCGAACGACAACGTGACCGCCGGGAGCTGTCCGAGATGCTGGACGGTGAGCGGTCCGATCTGCGGCTTCACCTTCGCAACCGCATCTATCCGTTGTATCTGTGTAATCCGCGCTCAATTCTTCTGCGGTATTTAGGCTCACGGATCCACTGACCGATCATCGGAAGCGTCACCCCAAGATTTTCCAATGGCACCGAGCCGAAATTATTCTTCGAGCGTAAACCCGACCTTGATCGTGACCTGCCAGTGAGCCACCCGGTCGCTGTCGATCTGGCCCCGTGTCTCAACGATTTCAAACCACCGAAGATTCCGGAGCGACTCCGATGCCTTCGAAATGGCATTCTGCACGGCCTCTTCAATGCTGTTGGGAGAAGATCCAACGAGTTCAATTTTTTTGTAGATATGATTGCTCATAGCCACATCCTACCAAAAGAATCCTCCGACCGCAAGTTTGGGAACATCCGAATCGACCCCGAAGGTGGACAAGGCGAGCCTTCCGCCGAAGGTGGGGCGCCCTCGCCCTACTCCCCACCAATCGTGACTTCCCGCACCGCACTCTTAATTCAGCACCTCGAGCACGCGGCGTTCCATTTGGGATTTGATGCTTTGTCGGATTTCTTCTGGATTGGTGATATACATGGCGTGAACGTAGAGGGTCTTGCGGTCTTCGCTCACATCGAGGCTGAGTGTGCCGGGGGTCATGGTGATGAGGTTGGCCAGCAGGGTGATTTCGAAATCGGTTTTGGCATCGAGAGGAATGGCAATGATGCCGGGGCGCATGCGGTGGGTGGGAGTGAGGATGTCCAAGGCGACGGTGAAATTCGAGCAGGCCAGTTCCCAGAGGTAGTAAAGCACGAAGGCCACGACCTTGCGGGGTTTTTGAAAATACCGGACATTCGAGTGCTTCCGATACACGATGTGCAAGGCCCCGAACCCGAGCAGGAATCCGGATGCAAGCGTCCACCAGTCAAAACTTCCGAGCAGTCCAGCCCAGACGATAGCGAGCAGAATGTTGAGAGAAAAGATCATGGTCGGGAACCAAGGACGGCGCGGATATAGTCCGTGGGATCAAGAAGTTGATGGGCGGTGCGCATGGCGAGATCCAGAAAGATTTCAGGGAAAAACCCCATGCTGAGAGTGAGGAGGGCAAGGAGGGCAATGGGGGAGTAGAGGACCACCTGATCACGCCGCGAAATGGCGTCCGTCTGCACCGCCTCGGGCGGTGATTTCCAAAATGCGGCGGCCCAGATCTTGGTCATCGAAAACAGGGTGAGAAGTCCGACGGCGAGCGCCGTCCCCGCCAGCCAATACGCGGTCAGCGGGAAGCCGGAATCCCCCGCGAGGGCGGCCTTCACCAACGTGAACTTTGCAAAAAATCCCGACAGAGGCGGAATCCCCGCAAGGGCCATGGCCGGGATAAAAAACAGAATCGCCAGAAACGGAGCACTGGCCGCAAGCCCCCCCATTTTTTTGAGGTGAGCCGTCCCGTTGTAGCGCTCGGCCACTCCGCTGACGAGGAACAGGTTGGCTTTCGCGAGGATGATGTGGACGAGGTAATAAACCATGCCTGCGAGGGCCAGCGGGGTGAAGAGCGCCAGCCCGAAGATGAGGTAGCCAATCTGGCTCACGATATGAAACGAAAGCAGCCGCCGAAAGTCATATTGGGCCACCGCTCCGAGAATGCCGACGACCATCGTCAGCCCACCGATGGCCAGAAGGAGTCCGTGGACAAATCCGCTATCGCCGGCGAATACCAATGTAAACATTCGGATCAAGGCATAGACACCCACCTTCGTCAGCAGTCCCGCAAACACCGCTGCGGTCGCCACAGGAAGTGTGTGGTAAGAGGCCGGCAGCCAGAAGAAGAGCGGAAACACCCCGGCCTTCACACCAAAGGCGACAAGGAAAAGCATCGCGGTGATCGTGAGGAGTCCGGGATCCATCATCGCGGACGCCCGCACACTGAGGTCGGCGAGATTCAGGCTTCCGGTTTTTCCATACAGAATTCCGATGCCTGCGAGAAAGAGGGCGGAGGAGACGAGGTTGAGGATCACGTATTTTACCGCTCCGGCATATTGTGCGCGTCCGCTGCCAAGGGTCATGAGCACGAACGAGGCAATGAGCATCACCTCGAACCACACAAACAGGTTAAACAAATCTCCCGTAAGAAAGGCCCCGCAGATCCCCATCATCATGAAATGCAGGAAACCAAACCATCCGAACCGCTGGCGTCTCCGTTCAATGTCGGCCAGCGAGAAAACGACCGTGGCGAGCCCGATGATCGCGGAGACGAGCACCATGATCGCTGAGAGGAGATCGGCAACAAGAACGATCCCGAAGGGTGCGGGCCAGTTGCCAATGTGCGTGGCCTGGATGCCATCTGCCGACACCCGAACGAGGAGAATTACTGCCGCGGCAGTGAGGGCGACCATGCCGCCGACGCCGGCGCAGCGCTGGAGCAGCAGGCTGCGCCATCCGAGCACACACACGACAGCGGTCACAAACGGAATCAGGAGGCAGAGCGTGGGCAGATCCATTTACTCCTCCTCCCTCATGTCATCGAGATCATCCGATCCCGTGGTCCGATGCACGCGTTGGGCCAGCACCAAGATGAAAGCGACCAAGCCGAAGCCGATGACAATTGCTGTAAGAATCAGGGCTTGTGGCAGAGGGTCCGCAGCGGATTCCGCTAAGGCTTGCGCCCCACCGGGCACAAAGGCAGGCGCTCCCTCGCGGAGTCCGGCCGCTGTAAAAATGAGCAGATTCGAGGCCTGGCCGATGAAAACGATGCCGAGGACCAGCTTAATAAGGTGCCTCCGGAGCAGAAGGTAAGCCCCGCACGCGTAGAGGACCCCGACCGTGATCGCGAGAAGGAACTCCATCAGCCCTCCTCCCCAGCTTCGGCAAGCCCGAAAATAATGGTGAGCGAAATTCCCGCCACCGTGAGATACACGCCGAAATCAAAAAGAAGGGGAGTGCCCGGTTTTCCGAGCACTGGCAGAGGTGTGAGATCCCATACGCCCGTGAGAAACGGCAGACCCTCGGGCCATCCGAAGAACCCGCTGACCAACGCAACGGCGAGTCCGAGTCCGGTGAGCGTCCGTGGATCAATGCGGAGCGCGGACCGTGCCGAGGCTGTTCCGCTTGCCAGTGCCTTGAGGGCAAATGCGCTGGCCGCAACCAGTCCCCCCGCAAAACCGCCGCCCGGAAAATTGTGTCCGCGCAGGAGCAAGAACACCGAAAAAACAATCAGCACCGGCATGAGGAACCGGGTAGTGGTTTCAAGGATCACCGATTTCATGCTTTGTCCTTTCGTCGGGTGCGCAGGCGCAACATTCCGAAGATCCCAAGGGCCGCAATCGCCAGCACCGTAATCTCGCCAAGGGTGTCGAGGGCGCGGAAGTCCACCAGGATCACATTCACCACATTTCTACCATGGGCTGCCGGATAGCTCTGCTCTCCAAGAAATTGCGAGACTGGGCTGCGCAGGAGATCAAAATGAAACGAGATGAGCACCAGCACGGACATCACCACTCCGAACCCCGCGCAAAGGACGGCGTCGGTGATCCGGAGGCGTTTTGAGGAGAGGGTTCGCATTTGGGGAAGCCGGAAAAACGCGAGCACAAAGAGCACGACAGTCAGCGTCTCGACCAGCATCTGGGTCATGGCGAGGTCCGGAGCGCTGTAGAGGAAGAACAGGATCGCAATCCCTAAGCCGACGACACCCTGTGCTACAATGGCCGTAAACCGGGTTCGAGCGAGACAGGTAAAAACCGCCGCCGCCATGATGAGCAGGCAGGTTCCGAGTCCGAGCACCGAAGGCTGCGCCATGCGCGAAAAATCCACCGGAATCCCCGCCGCCGGCAGCCGAATCCCTAAGAGCAGCACCGTGAAGCCGCCAATCATCAACAGGTAGTTGCGAAGAGATCCGTTTTGTAAAAGTTGGGTCACGCGCGTGCTGAAGGCCGGAACCGCCCGAAGAAGAAAATCATACCCCCGTTCCGGACTCATTGCTGCGAACACCGCATACAACGGACGCTGACTCCGAAATCGTCCCGACACCGCCAGCAGGCCAAAGCCACCGGCGACCGTCAGCGCACTCATCAGGAGCGCGGTCGAGAGTCCGTGCCAGAGCTTGAGCTGCGGCACATAGCCGACCTGCGCGATGGCTTGCACGGCGGGCGTAATGAGCGTCTCGCCCGGGCCGCCCGGCAACATTCCGAATCTCATGGCAAGAATTCCGAAAATCAGTGGCCCAATCCACATCGTCCATGGAGCCTCATGGGCGGGCTTCGGAGTCGCTCCCCGAGCACTTCGGAAAAACGGAAGAATACCGGATGTGATGGCGAGCGAGAACATGCCGATGCTTGCCGCCACCCCCAGCGTCTCCCAAAGAAAGGGAGGACCGTCGGCATCCAGCAGCGCTTTGTAAAAGTATTCTTTGCTCACAAACCCGAGCAGCAACGGAATCCCCGCCATCGAAAGCGCCGCGATGCCCGCAGCGGCGGCAGTGAACGGCATCGCTCGCCACAGGCCACCCAGCACCGAAATGTCCCGGCATCCGGTTTCGTGATCCACCGATCCTGCGGCCATGAACAGCGCGGCTTTGTAGAGGGCATGGGCCAGCAGGTAAACCATGCATGCCTTGATCGCCAATTCGGTCCCAATGCCCAATAGCAAAACCAGCGTTCCCAGCACTCCAAGGGTCGAGCAGGCCAGGATTTTTTTGAGATCCGTCTGACCCAGTCCTTTGATCACTCCCAAGCACATTGTGATCGCACCGACCGGTGCCACGATGGCCAGCCAGAGCCCATGGTCGTCCAGAATCGGATGCAGCCGCGCCAGCAGGAACACCCCCGCCTTGACCATCGTGGCCGAGTGCAGAAACGAACTCACCGGGGCCGGGGCGGCCATGGCATTGGGGAGCCAGAAGTGGAAAGGAAACTGGGCGGACTTGGTAAAGGCTCCCAGCAGAATCAGGATGAGCGTCACAGGATAGAGCGGGCTGCCCGTGACCGTGCCCGCAGGCAGGTGAAGGATTTCGGAGATTTCAAAACTGCCTGCGATGCGTCCGAGCAGGATGCATCCCGCCGTGAGGGCAAGGCCCCCGAACCCAGTGACAAGGAGTGCCTGCAGAGCCGCCGCGCGGGATTTCTCCTCCTTGGAATAATATCCAATGAGCAGATACGACGAGATGCCGGTGAGTTCCCAGAAGACAACGAGGAGGATCAGGTTGTCGGAGACCACCATCCCCAGCATCGCCCCCATGAACGTGAACAAATACAGGAAAAACCGTCCCAGCCCGGGATCCCCATGCAGGTAGCCCGTGGCGTAGAGGACCACAAATGTCCCAATGAACGAAACGATCAGCAGGAACAGCAGGCTGAGCCCATCCACAAAAAAGCTGAGCGAAATCCCGAGCGTGGGCACCCACGGCACCACCAGCCGTAGCGCCCCATCGGCGGCAATCCCCGCCTGCAGGCTAAGAAAAAAACCGAACGCAGCCAGCGGAACAAGCGCCAGTGCGAATCCGATGCGGTCCCCACACAGGCGGTGCAGCAAGGGCGCCGCAATCCCCGCAAGGAAAACCGCCGCAATCGCGATGAGAAGGCCGTTCTCCATCAGCACGACCTAAGGCAGCAGCATGAAACAAAGCCCCATGATGATTGTGGGCACGAGGGCCGCAAGGAACAGCTTGGCCGGATTCACCCCTTCGGCTCCGAAGTATTTCTGCAAGATCGACTGGCCGGCAGGATTCGGGGCATTCGCAATCACCGTGAGGCCCCCTCCGGTCACCGCTCCGGCCACTACCGCAAATTTTAATTCGTCAGAAAAATTTGGGACAAGCGACGCAAGGTAGGTGATCGCCGCATTGTCGTTGAAGGCGGTGAGCACGGTGGCACTCACCATCAGCGGCACCTCCGAGAGGCTGCCGAGCACGGGCGCAATCCACCATTTTTGGAATCCACCATGGATGACCAGCGAAGCAAGAAAGAAGCCAACCAACAGCGGCGAACGGAGCTGGATGAGGTCCTGGTTGCGCTCGGTCGCCTGCACAAACGCCACAAAAAACAGGAAGCTCAGCACAACGAGCGCCGGATGGTGCGCTACGAAAACCACCCACGCAATTGCGAACAGGTGAGTGAGCGTGATCCATGTCGGCACAGGACGTTGGTCACTATGATGTGCTCCAGGATTCTCTTTCATCCCGAGCAGCTCCTTCCGAAATACCGTAAAAAATAACGTGTTCGCAATAAGGATGCCGATGATCGCCTTCCATCCGAAATGCGTGAACATGAACACCAAATCCCATTTCCATGTCGCAGCCACCATGACGACCGGAGGAGCCGCAAAGTGGTCCAGCGTGCCGCCCACAGAAATATTCACAAAGAGCAGCCCGATCGTCGCATACCTCAGCGTCATGCTCGGCTGCAGTTTGTAGAATCGATCCACCAGCAGGATCGCGCAGATCGTCATGGCCGCCGGCTCGGTGACGAAGGAACCCAGAAGCGGACCCACCGTGAGGATCGACAGCCACCACGCCGCCGGTGTGCCCCCGCCCACCCGCGCCACCCGCGCCAGTGCCATCTCCGAAATCCTCAACACCGGACGCGAACTGGCAATCGTCATCACCACCACTACAAAAATCGGCTCCGTGAAATTCACATGATCGATGTAGGAAAAAAATTGCCCAAAC
>JBBQRY010000069.1:0-9140 GCA_038214335.1 Chthoniobacterales bacterium | reverse complement strand
AGGCCTTCGCATTTTGATGATACTCCGCTGCATGGTCGGGATCTGCCGCAGCCAGCGCGTCGGCAATATTGCGCACCTGCATGATGGCACCGCCGATTCCCACCCAGACATGCGGGTTGCCATCAAGAAGTGGTATCCCCTGGCTCGCCTCCACCACTTTCATCGAGCGGTTCTGCCGCACGGCCTTGTCCAGAAACGCTTCCATACCCGCCCCGTTGGCCACAAACACATCCGCCTTCGCAATTTTTTTCATCGCCGCTGTCGTCAGGGAATACTCATGCAGGCACCCCACAAACGGCTCCGCAAGAATCTCGACCCGAACCCCGGGGGTATCGCCCACCACGTTCAGCGTGCTCACATAAACCGGGTAAAAAGAGGTGAGAACATCCAGCGCGGAAGCCGATGTCTGGTGGCTGCCCATCACCACCGCCGAAAAGAGCACAGCTCGAAAAATGCGAAAAGAAATCATCTGTGGGGAATTCTGCCAAAAATGATAACTGATTGTCAAGTATCAAATCTTTCTCGCTTGATGCGCGGAATTGGGGGCCGAGCGAATGGCGTGTTTTTTCTGGTTCGACGGACGAGATCGGGTTAGCAAGGCATCTGGCAGCACGCCCAATCCTTTTTCATGAATCTTCCTACTCAGAAAACAAAGATTGTGGCCACGATTGGGCCGGCCTCGATGGCTCAGGAGACGCTTGAAGCGATGCTGGTCGCGGGCATGAGCGTCGCGCGTCTGAATTTTTCCCACGGGGATTTCGAACAACATGGTGAGGTGATCCGTCAGGTCATGGCAGCCAGCCCCTGCGACGCCATCCTTGTTCCAACGGCTGGAGGGGATACCGCACGGCTCGTCGCGCAGGCGCGGCCTCCGGTCTGGATTCTGGCCGTTGGGGGACGTCCCTCTGCCTTGCAGGGCCTTTGCTTCTCGGCGGGGGTTCACCCGCTGGAGCTGGCCGCAGAGCCGGACTCATGGAATGCCCATGCGAAGCAGGTCGTCCACAAACTTGGACTCTCCTGCCACAAAGTCATGCTCATCGCCGGTCCCTCGGAATACAATCCGCAAGCCAACCAGCGCATCGAGATCATTGCGCTTTAAAACCGAGAGCGAACGAGCGGTAGTGATCGTGTCGCACATGCGTTTCAGGGAGGACATGGCCGCGGGTTGCAGGTTTGATGCCTCTCCCGCTCGAAGGAATACCGGAGGGAGCAGGAGGACCAATGCGAAGGCCATCGCCAGATAGCCGGTAGATCGTTTCATGGGACGGTGGCTTATTTGACCATTCGCTGAGCGAATTCGCCAACGCGCCGGGCGGCATAGGCGGACAGAGCCGGTTTTGCGAAGGGAAGAACAAATCTGATAATCGCGAGAAAAATCGCGAGAAATCCGAAGGCCTTAGCTTTCGGCTTTTCGGATTCCTTCCCCTTGCCGCGGACGACTTTCGTGACCGTCTTGGTGCGGGTCTTGGGTCCGGCGAAAATATACCCGAGCGCAGAGGCGCCGGCGAGCCATGCAAACGGACGGCGGCGCACGGACTCACGGGCCTTGGCGGCGAAGTCCAGCTCGTGCTGGACGAGGGCGGTATCGCGCCGGATGGCGACGCGGCTGCGGGCGAGTTCTTCAAGGATGGCAGATTTTTCGTTCATCGGAGATCGCCGGATTTCATGGCCTGCAAATCGCGGAGGATTTCCGCTCTCGTCGTGGCAAAGATCGGAGTGCGCCAGTGGGTTTTCACATGCAGCGCGCAGACAAAGGCGACGACGAGGTGCAAGAGGGTAAGGCCGAGCAGAATCCAAATCCACCCGACATGGAAGACCATCGCGAGCAGGAAGGCGACAAAGAGCAGGAGAAGGATGTAGCCGAAGGCCGCAAAGAAAATGGCGGCCCCGAGCATGATCGCGAGCCGGAGGTAAAGCGCGGCGGCCGCGTGGGCTTCCTCACCGGCAAGAGCACCAAGTGCCGCAAAATACCTGCCGAAGGAACCAAAAAGGCTCAGCAGGCCGGTGAACAAGCCGCGCGAGTCGGGACGCGCTGAGCGCACGCCCGGACCGCTAGGATGGCCGGTTGTTTCCAAAAGGAATTAGCGACGGAAGATGACGCCAAGAAGGAATCCGACGCCGACAGCCATTCCCACGGCCTTGATCGGGTTCTCGCGGATATAACCTTCGGTCTGGGACTGGTAAGTCTGAGCGCGTGAAGCAGCGTCGTCCCATGCGGCCTTCGCTTTGCACTGGTATTCGTCGGCTTTGGATTTGGCAATTCCCTTCACGTCGTCGTAGGTGGCGGAAGCAGCATCGGCGAGATCTTTGGCGGCGGCGCTGATGTGTTCCTTGCCGACTTCATAGGCGACTTGGGAATGTTGCTTGACGGTTTGGCCGACCGCTTTGGTGGCTTCGGTGGCGGCGTCGAGAGCCTTTTTGGCGTGCTCGGTGCTGCTTTCGAGTTTCTTGGCGGCGACTTTGGATTCAGTGGTTTCAGGCATAATTTTTTTCTCCGCGTTGTTGACAAACATTATCTTGCCATAGATTTGCCGCTTGGCAAGTCCTGACATTGATCGCGGTCGGGCCAGAGGCCGTTCGTCACTATCGAAGAAGGGTCAACGGCCGTCGGCAAGTTCGGATGTGGCCGGCTTGAAGGGATCTCCCTCGAACGGCTGCGCGATCCCACCGAATTTTGGATAGATGAACCGTGCGGTCATCGAATTGGCACGGGTGATCCCGCGGACCTGTGCGATCTGGTGGTCTTTCAAGAATGCGAGCGAGGCGGCTAAGAGCGCCGAAGCGAGTCCACGGTTCCGGTATTCGTGCAGGATGCAGGGACCGCTGGCAAGATGGCTGGGCACTTCAGGCGTGAGATCCAGCAGCGAGGCTCCAATGATCCGTGTGCCATGGACCAGAACGATGCAGGACGGCTCGGAATGCTCGAACGCGGATTCCAGATCCATCTCCATTTTCTGAGCAAGCGGACGGCTCACATCACCCCACACCGAGTCCATCGTGAAAGCACTTTTGATCATGCGGCCCACGGCGTCGGACTCGGACTTTGCCGCCGTCCGAACATGAAAGGGATCACATGCGACCGGTTGCACGGGAAGACCGGAAGTCTTCCATTCAAAAGAAACCCAAGAAATCATACAGGGAATGATGACGGACTCTGAACGGGGGTTCAGGAAGCCCCCTGATCATCGCGGCTCACCCACCAGACGCATCCCAAAAGCGTGGTCGAGAGAACCGTAAAAGCGGTAAAAGTTAACATAGGCAGCGGGGCGGGAATCCCAATTTTTCGGCCATGAGTCAATCAAAATCCGCAAAACCTGCGAATTTTCAGCCGAGTCGGACCTTAAAGAAATCCTCAAAAACCTGTCGATACACCGTGCGTTTGATGGGAGGAACCCACTCGATAAGAAAGTCTTCTGGCAAAATCCACCGAAACGCGCGGAATTCCTTTTTATCCACTACAATTTTTTCGACGCCGAGCCATTCCGCTTGAAAATACGTCTGTTCCTGCCCCTCGCATCCGTCTTTGCGCGAGCCAGATCGGAAGACATAGCGATAGGGACCATGCTGGTGGAGAACTCGGTAGGAATCGCGAGTGAGTGCAATCTCCTCGGTGACTTCACGTTCGAGAGCGTCGAGGTCGGATTCCCCGGCTTGCACACCGCCCTGCGGGAATTGCCAAGAGTCTTTGAAGTCGCTGCGCTCGCAGACGAGGATCCGTCCATCCTGGCGGGTGAGGATGAACGCGACGTTGCGGCGGAATTTCATTTCGAGAGTGCGGGTTGTTGCTGGGTGAGGCAATGGAAAGCTCCTAGCCCCCAGATGACTTCGCGGCAGTCGATCGAGACAATTTTCCGGCTGGGAAACGCTTCGCGGAGCACGGACTGCGCCCAGCCATCTTTGCTGTCGCCGAAGACCGGGAGGAGGACGATCTCGTTGGCGATGTAGAAATTCGCATAGCTGGCCGGCAGGCGAATGCCTTCGCGCACGATGCGCCGGGGCATGGGGAGAGGAAGCACGTGGAGGGGTTCGCCATCAGGCAACCGCATCTCACAAAGGCGGTCAAGGTTTCGCTTCAGCGGCTCAAAATTGGGATCATTCTCATCCTCCTCGGTGGCGGTGACGACCACGCTCTTCGAGACAAACCGTGTGAGATCGTCGATGTGACCATCCGTGTCGTCGCCTTCGATTCCATCGCCGAGCCAGAGCACCTGCTTCACGCCGAGGGTCTCGTGCAGTTTTTTTTCGATCTGTTGGCGCGAGAGGTTGGGGTTGCGGTTGGCATTGAGCAGGCAGCTTTCGGTGGTGAGCACGGTTCCGGCGCCGTTGACATCCACTGACCCCCCCTCGAGCACAAAACCGCTGTGGTTGAGCAGCGGAAGCCCCAGCGCGGCAGCCACCTTCTCCGGCACCTCGTTGTCCTCCTCGAAAGGTGACAGCTTCCAGCCCCATGCGTTGAAACTGAAATTCAAAATAGCGAGTTGCGGCGCTGCCTTGCGCCGCACAAAAATCGGACCGTGATCCCGGCACCATGGCTCGTTGGTCGGAATATGAAAATACTCGACACTCTTCGGCGGAGCTTTCCGCAACAGGTTGCGCACAAAGCGCTCCTGTGCGGAATCCTTCACATTGAGGCGCACGATTTCCGCTTCGGCCAACGCCTCAATCATCGCGACAAAAGTCGGAATGACACGGTCGTAGGAACCGGGAAAACTGTTGCAGTCGGGCTGGGGCCACGAAAGCCATGTGGCTTCGTGCGACTCCCATTCCGCTGGCATGATAGAACCTTGGGGGACTGAATGCATGATCCCAATCATCCTCGCACGGATGGGAGAAAAACAAGTGCAATTTTTTTCGGAATCTTGCCCGAATGGAAATTTTCCGACAGGATCTTGCATCATGCCACCAACAACATTTTCCGCGCTGCTGGGGTTCACCGGTGTGGCTCTTGGAGCTATGGGGGCACACGGTCCGGTCCATGCCTTGCTCGTCGCGCATGACACAACTGGGATTTGGCAAACGGCTGTACTTTACCAGCTTGTCCATGCCGCAGCTTCCCTCTGGGCTTCGGAACGCCGTCCGTCGGTGGCATGGATTTGGGCAGCCGCCGTGGTCCTTTTCTCGGGTTCTCTCTACACGCTGGCACTCACTCAAATCAAGTGGCTGGGCGCCATCACCCCCATTGGCGGAATCCTTTTTCTGATCGGATGGGCGATGCTGCTCAAGCGCGCGAAGTGATAGGATTCCACCCCCTTGGCACATGGCAGGGGATCTTTCTTTTCGAGCACCTCTCCGCTTCCCGTCACCGCAAGAGCGATGGCGTCGTTCCTGAGGGTGTGAACCTCGCGGACACTAGGCCTCTCCTCAACGTCCGATCTCTCGCAATTTTTTTCCAGCCATCAGGTTGCGCTCGATATGCTCGAGCGAAATCCCCTTCGTCTCGGGAACAAGGAACAGGAAGAAAACGATGAAGAGCACATTGAGTCCGCCATAGAGCAGGAACGTGTTGCCCGAGCCAAATTGCGATGTCATCGTCAGGAAGGTCATGCCGACAAAGGCATTGGCAATCCAGTTTGTGGCCGTGCTACACGTCACCCCGAGGTCGCGTCCGGCAAGCGGATAAATCTCCGAACAAATCACCCAAATGATTGGACCCGCGCTCATCGCAAAGCCAACAATGAAAACAAGCAATGCTCCGATGGCATAAAACCCGAGGACCGGATTTTTCTCGATTTCCATGTTGAAAAACAAGCCAACGGTCAGCAGGGCAATTCCCATGACGACAAAGCCTGCATACATGATCGGCTTGCGCCCGAGCCGGTCAACAAACGCAATGGCGATAAATGTCGCCAGCACGTTCGTCACCCCCACAATCACCGTCCCCCACATCTGCTCGTTCACGTCCTCGAATCCCGCCATCGCAAAAATTTTTGGGGCGTAATACATGATGACGTTGATCCCCGTGAGCTGCTGGATGATTTGGAGTCCCACCCCGAGGCCGATGGCGCGGCGGAAGTTCGGATTCCGGCGAAACATCTGAAATCCATTTTGCTTCACTTTCATGCTGTCCTCGATTTCCTG
This sequence comes from Chthoniobacterales bacterium, assembly GCA_038214335.1. Classification (GTDB taxonomy): domain Bacteria; phylum Verrucomicrobiota; class Verrucomicrobiia; order Chthoniobacterales; family Terrimicrobiaceae; genus QYQL01. Next base: position 3,062 of record JBBQRY010000069.1, on the reverse strand, counting down.
AACTTCTGCGGCAATCTCGGCGTCATCCAGTTGCATGCGCTGAAACACTGCGACAGCGTGGTCTTTGAAGCCCTTCAGGAAGAGCCAGCGTGGACTCTCCGGCAGGAAATAAACCCCGACAAACATGATGACCGCAGGAATGGCAATGATGCCGAGCATGATGCGCCAGTGGCCGCCCGTTACACCTCCAAATGTCGCATAGCTGGCCAGCCAGGTATCGCTGAGAAATGCCATCACGATCCCGATCGTGATCATCAGTTGATACATCGAGATCATCGATCCGCGCACCGTGCGCGGCGCGATTTCAGAGAGATACAACGGGGCAGTGAACGAGGCCACCCCGACCGCAATGCCAAGGAAAAACCGGGAAATAATCAGCATGTGCTCATTGGGAGCCAACGCACACGCGATCGAACCCAGAACAAAAATGACGGCACTGATCATGATCGTGCGGCGCCGTCCGAGATGGCTGGAAAGAATCCCGCTGATCAGGGTGCCAAAGACCGCTCCCCACAGGAGAGCGCTCACAATCATTTCAATCTGCTGGTCGCCGATTTTGAAGTCGGCTTCGATAAAATGTTGGGCACCCGCAATCACTCCCACGTCGAGTCCGAATAGAAGTCCGGCCAGCGCGGCAGTGAAACCGATGAAATAGACAATGAAACTGACCTTTTTTGTGGGAGGAAGTTCAGGCATGGGAAGGAGGATTCTTGGCAAGTATTCGGCTATTTCCCGAACCCGCACAATCCTTTTCTGCGGATCATTTCTGCGGATGTCACCCGATCCCATTCAGGAAACTTCTGAATGACGAGGGCGTTTGAGATATGGATGGAATTCCTCCTACGCCTCCGAGCCCTGTGCCGTCATGAGCGGTCGGGGCGGGGATTGCAGAATCCTTCTCGCGAGCCAAACGGCCAGCACTGAGGTGGCGAGGGCTTTGGCCCAGAGGTTCGTGTAGGGGAAGATCGGCCATCCGTAATTCTCGGTGCCGAGCAATGCGGCGAGAAGGACGGCGGCCAAGGCGATGCCGTAGTGTTTGCAAACGATGCCTTCGACGGCGCCCCAGATCGCGACAAACGCGCCGAGCATGACATACGAATTTGTTTCGGTGCGCGGGTTGAAGAGCATGAGGTAAATCGTGGAAAGGAAGAGAACCGCAAAGCAGGTGCGGAGGCGGTCCGGGGCTTGAAGGGCTTTCCAGCAGACCCCGAGGGTGAGAAGTCCGGCGAGGGCGCGGATGCCGAGCTGGAGAGAGGAGGGGAGGGTGATGCCAAATTTGCGAAACATCCCTGCGAAGTCACACCATGACTGGCCTTTCGGGTTTCCCGCTTGTCCAAGGTTGTGTGCAAAGGCTCCGTATTCGCCCCATGCGTAGCGGGGATTAAAGTGGGCAAGGGGGAGCGCCGCCACGATCACCAGCGAGGCGAGGAGGGGCAGGCGGAGACGCGGGAAGAGCACGCCGCAGAGGAGGATGGGGGCCAGAGAAATAGGCTTAAGGACCAGAGTGAGGGCAAGGAGAACTGCGGCCAGCCACCAGCGCTCCCGAGCCAGCGCAAGCGCCGTCAGAAGAAAGAGCGCGGCCAGCGGCATGTTGACTTGCCCGTTCCGGGCGCTGGCGAAGCTGGAGGGAAGGACAAGGATGGTGGCGATGAGGAATACGGCATGGCGTTTCTCGGGCGCAAGCTGCTTGGCGGCAAGCCACAGGGCCAATGCGAGCGAGGTCAGGCAGGTCAGACGCCAGAGAGGCTCCCCAACACGGTCGGGCAGGAGCTCGAACGGCGTATAGAAAACGGCAAATTGAGGGAGGTAGAGATACCCGTTCCGCGAGCGGTAGAGAGTTTTTCCGGACCACCAATTTGCGGTGGCGCGCTGATACTCCTTAGTGGCGGTGCGTCCAGAAGGATCATAGGCAACGACGCCGACAATGATCGCGGAATAGACGACCCAGATGAGCAGGGCCAGCTTGAGGCATCGGATTGCAGGCAGCTTCTCCACAAGCTCCCAGACTGCGGTCCAATTTTTTCGCATCGAGGGATGCGTAGCGGCGGCTACCAGCGGAAGTGCGCGAAAGCACGGTTGGCTTGCGCCATTTTGTGCATGTCGTCACGCTTCTTGATCGCATTCCCCTGTCCGGCAGCGGCGTCCTTGAGTTCGTAAGAGAGCGCGTTTTCCATCGGCACGCCTTTGCGCTTGCCCGCAAAGGTGACGAGCCAGCGCATGGCCAGCGCGATCTGACGATCCGCAGGAACCTCCATGGGCACTTGGTAAGTGGCACCGCCGACGCGGCGGGACTTGACTTCCAAACGCGGCTTCACGTTCTCAATCGCCTTGTTCAGGGTCTCGAGCGGATCCACCGTATCGCTGCCTTCGCGGCTCTTGTCGATGGCGGTATAAACGATGCGCTCGGCAATCGTTTTTTTGCCGCGGCGCATGACGGCACTGATCAGGCGGGCTACGACCGGACTCGCGTAACGGGCGTCAAGTTTAACTTCTTTGTGAATGACTCTGCGACGGCGGGACATAAATTTTTAAAAAATTGCGAAAGATTGAGATGACTATTTCTTCTTGCCCTTGGCACCTTTGGCTCCCTTGGAGTCTTCTTGGCCGGGCTTCGGACGCTTCGCTCCGTATTTCGAGCGGCTGCGACGGCGTCCGTCCACTCCGAGACTGTCGAGGGTGCCGCGGACGATGTGATAGCGGACACCGGGAAGATCTTTGACACGGCCCCCGCGAACGAGGACGATGGAGTGCTCTTGGAGATTGTGGCCTTCGCCGGGAATGTAGGCGATGACTTCTTGGCCGTTGGTCAGACGAACCTTGGCGACTTTGCGCAGGGCAGAATTGGGTTTCTTAGGCGTGCGCGTCATCACCTGCACGCAGACTCCGCGGCGCTGCGGACAGTTCGCGAGCGCGGGCGATTTGGATTTCACCGTGATTTTGCGGCGTCCTTTGCGGACCAGTTGATTAATTGTGGGCATGTTAAAATTCGATTTTCGATTTCCAAACCCGCCGGAGTCACCGGGCCAAAGAAAACCACCTGCGGGTGAAAATTCCGAATGACC
>JBBQRY010000068.1:0-9161 GCA_038214335.1 Chthoniobacterales bacterium | reverse complement strand
TGAGATCAATGTCGAGTCCTGTGAGCAGCGTGCGATGGAGGGCGGGAACCACTTTTTTATCCGCAGTAAAAACCTGTTCCAGAAGGACTTTGTGAGCCTCCTTTGACTGCGCGACGGCAACAACCCCGGTGGTGAAAAAATCGGAATCCTTCAGTTCGTAGGAGTCCAGAATATTGAAAGTGCCGACGACGTAGGGCACGAGATCCTGCGTGAGCTTGAAATTGCGCAGGTAGTTTCGCAGAAGGGTCGCGTTGACCCGCATGAGCTCGCGAGGGCTCAGTTTTTCGTAACGCTCAAGGATTTGGGATGCCTTCAGGAACTCTCCGCGGGGGGCGGCGGTCAGCTCGAATCGCTTTGGCGGATCCAGCTTTTTGAGCTTGTTGAGCACCTGGTAGCTGAACGGTTTTTCCGGGTGTCCGAAAATGTAAAAGCTTCCGATCCAGCACGCGATGGCGAACCCGATGAGGAGAAGGATGACGATCGTCCAAATGAATAAGCTGCCCTCTTTGGGCGCGGGTTCCTCCTCGGCGGAAAAATCCGATCTCGAGAATTGCGAGGCGGGTCTGCGGGAGCGGCGGGGATCGTTAAACATGGCGGTCAGGCGTCCGAGAGTTCGAGCAAGGCGCTGAAAAGCCCGCGGGGCACCGGAACTTCGTTGGCGGTAATTTTGATCACAGTCTTTTCTTATGAATGAATTCATGCGAAGTCAAATGGCATGGGAAAGATTCGTTTGCTTGCCGACCATGTTGCCAGCCAGGTGGCGGCAGGCGAGGTCGTTGAGCGTCCGGCCTCGGTCGTGAAGGAACTCGTGGAAAATGCGCTGGATGCCGGTGCCCGGCGGATTGTGGTGGAATTTGTCCGAGGGGGCAGTCAGCGCATCCGGGTGGTGGACGACGGATGCGGGATGGATCGCGAGGACGCCCTGCTTTCGCTGGAGCGTCACGCGACGAGCAAAATCCGCTCGGCCGACGATCTGGCGATGGTGGCGACCATGGGATTCCGGGGCGAAGCGGTGCCGAGCATTGCGAGCATTTCGCGATTTCGGATGGTGACGCGTCCTGCGGGGAACGGGGCGGGCACGGAAATCCTCATCGCCGGGGGCAAGATCGAATCCGTGCAGGACAGCGGAGAAGCACCCGGGACCGCGATGGAGGTCTCCTCCCTTTTCTTCAATGTGCCGGCCCGGAGGAAATTCCTTCGCGGCGAGGAAACCGAATCTGCCCACATCCTGCACCAGATGCAGGCGCTCGCGCTGGCGCATCCGGAGGTTGCCATGACGCTGGTGCGGGACGGACGCCGGCTCTGGCAACTGCCGGCCACTGAAGACCATGGGGTGCGCATCCGGGATTTGTTTGGAGACGACTACCTGCGCCGCCTTGTGGCGATGGAGCGCACGGAAGAAAATGGCATCACGATCAGCGGGTTTATCTCGCGGCCTGGCGAGGCGCGACCCGACCGCGAGCAGCAATTCATCATGCTCAATCGCCGACTGGTCCAGTGCCCGGCAATTTTTCAACCCCTCCGCGAAGCCTACGCCGAAGCTCTGCCCCGCGGCCGACATCCCTTGGCGATCCTCCACCTCGCCATGGACCCGCTCGGCTTCGACTGCAACGTGCATCCCGCAAAACGCGAAATCCGGATTCATCGCCCGGATCTCGTGCGTCAGGCGGTCTTTCTCGCCACCCGAAGCGTGTTGGAAAATTTGAGCCATCCGGCGGTCAGCACAAAACCCGCGCCTCCCCCGCCATCCATCTTCCAGCCTCCCGCACCCCGGTCGGCATCCGTAACCTCCCCTGCCCCCAAGCAGACCGAACCCCGTTCCACCGCCTCCGCCCCTGCCGCCATGGCACCCGAGGCGCGGGCTGAGGCCTTCGATCCCACACCGCAGACGGACCTTGAGATGGATCCTCCGACTCCGCCTGAAGACCACTTTCAGCTCATTGGTGGCCTCGACGACCGGTGGATCCTGATGCAGAGTCCCGAAGGCCTTGTGCTGCTCAACATCCGGGCGGCCAGCGAACGCATTCTCTTCGAATCGCTGCGACGTGAGATGTCCACCGGCGAGGCCTCCAGTCAGCGCCTTCTGCTGCCAGAGGTGATGGAGCTTCCCGTGAAGGATGCCGTGTGGATTGCCGAAAACCTTGAAGCCCTTCAGCGCTGCGGGTTTTTGTTGGAACCCTTCGGAGGGAATACGTTCAAGTTGGAAGCCCTTCCGCCTGTGCTGGCTGGACGTGACATTCGCGCGACCCTCCTCGACATTTGTGAAGCCCTGCGAGCTTCGGGATCGCTGGGCCAGCCTACGGTCGCCGCCGATTCGCTTGCCCGCTCGGTCTCCGCTCTCGCCGCAACGCGCGGATTCGCCTACGAGCCCTCCCGCGCCCGCGCCCTCATCCGCGAGTTGCTCCGCTGCGAACTCCCCTACGCCGGTCCGCGCGGACATCCCACCATGATCCAATGGTCGTTTGCAGAACTCGAACGCAAGTTTACCGGGCATGGAGCAGTGTAGGCTGGCAGAAAGGCTGCCAATACGTTATCCTGACATTTCCATGAACGACTCGCCTTCTTCACCTCCGCTGCGCCTTGGAATCATCGGCATGGGGGCCATGGGCGGATACCATGCCCGCATGGTGCAGGGTGGCATGGTGCCGGGCTGTGAGTTGGCCGCTGTCTGCGACACGGATCCAGAAATGCTGACCCGTTGGAACGGGCTGCCTCAATTCGACACCAGTCGGAAACTCATCCGGTCGGGCTCGGTGGAGGCCGTGCTCATTGCCACGCCGCACTATTCGCATGTGCCGATTGCTGTGGAGGCGCTCAGCGCCGGCTTGCATGTGCTGTTGGAAAAGCCGGTCGCCGTCTGTGCCGTCGAGGTCCGCAAGCTCATTGCCGCCCACCGCGCGCCGAACCAAGTGTTTGCTGCGATGTTCAACCAGCGCACCAGCCCGCTCTTTCAAAAAATCCGGGAAATCGTTCAAGGCGGAGAGTTGGGCGAGGTGCGACGCGTCCAGTGGACGATCACTGATTGGTTTCGCAGTCAGGCTTATTACGACAGCGGCGGATGGAGGGCGACATGGGCCGGCGAGGGAGGCGGGGTGCTCCTGAATCAATGCGTCCACAATATCGACCTGTTCCAGTGGATTTTCGGAATGCCCGTGCGGGTCCGTGCGCTGAGCTGCTTTGGACGGCATCACGACATTGAAGTCGAGGACGATGTGAGTGCGATTTTTGAGTTTGCCAACGGAGCGACGGGAGTTCTGGTCACATCCACCGGCGAGGCTCCTGGCCTGAATCGGCTGGAGGTTTCTGGAGACCGCGGACGCCTCACCTGCGAGAACAATTCCCTCACGTTTCTGCGCAACGAAGTTCCGACCCCTGATCACCTGCGCACGACATCAGAGGGCTACGCCATGCCGCCCCATTGGAAAGTCGAGATTCCGGTCAGCCAAGCTCCCCTCAACCAACACCGTGAGATCCTTGCAAACTTCGTGCGGGCGATTCAGACCGGAGAGTCGGTCATTGCCCCTGCGCCGGAAGGAATTCGTTCACTGGAGATCATCAACGCGATCCAGCTCGCATCCATCAAAAACCGCACGATGGAGATTCCGGTATCCCCCCGCGCATACGCCGCATTCCTGCGCGAACGCATCGCGAAATCCAAAAAATGCCGCCGCACGGTCGCTTACAAAGGCGCACCCGGAAATTACCTTGCGTAGCGCTAATCGCCTTCTTCCATGCTCCGCACGAGGCACTCCTGAAGGAATCCAAAAAAGCTGATTCGGAAAAGCAGGAGGGAGCGGGGGTCAGAGACATCGGGGGAGACGTCTTCGGTGAGGTCGGCCTCTGAAAAGTGATTCTCTGCGGCGACCGAAAGCCTGTCTTGGTTGAGGGCATTGAGCCAGGCATCGAAGTGGTTTGGAGGAATGCTCAACTGGGCATTCTCCTCGCTATCCCCCATCTGGCGGATATCCTCCGCGACGATCTCGCGTGCGGCAGCAAAGATGTCCTCAAGATCCGGCTGGACAAACGCAAACCAATCCTCGTTGAGCCGCTCCTCCGAACCCGGAGAAGGAAAAAGCCGGGAATGCACATCCGGATTCTGCGGACGGGGGCCCGAGGCGAGGGATTTCAGCACGTGGAACAGGAAGGGGGGAATGTCTTCCAACTGAATGCTGTGGTCGGATTTGCGGGAAATGGTCATTAGGAAAAGGATTCGCCCATCACTTGGTGCGTGAAAAAAACAGGGAGTGAATGAGCGGCGACGCGGAGCCGCTAGAGCGGAGTGGAAGGTTCGAGAGTGGCGAGGAGGAGGTGGGAATGGAGCTGCTGGACGTAAAGCTCGGCCTTCTCACGGGATCCGCTCCAGACAATCGACCGCCCTTTGTTGTGGACCTCCAGCATGTGTCGGCGCGCCTGATCCTTCGAGTGGCCAAGCACCTTACGAAAAACCAGTGCCACGTAGCTCATGAGGTTGATCGGATCATTGTGTACGACCACATTCCACGGCACGTCCACGGCGCTTTGGTCGAGCGTCTGCAAATCGGGTGTTTCAAGGGCTGGCATGTCAGGAAAGTGAAGTTCCCCAGTAAAATAACGTGGATTCCTTCAAGAGAAAGATAGAAACGGCTTCATTTTTTCTAAGAAGGCTGCTTTCGAGAATTGGAGGGCATGTTGTCGGATAGCGACCGGGTCCCATGAGGCCGCATCGCAGCGGTTGAGGGCATCGAGGAGGGCTTCTTCGGTGGATTCGTGAAAGAACGTGCCGGTGGCTCCTTCCACGACAGTTTCGAGCGCGCCGCCTTTTGCAAGGGCGACAACGGGCTTTCCGCAGGCCATGGCCTCGACGGGGGTGATTCCGAAATCCTCCTCGCCGGGAAAAACGAGGGCTCGGCAGCGGGCGTAGTGGTCGTGGAGAGTGGCTTCGTTTTGGCGTCCGAGAAAAGTGACGGTTGGGCCAGCGAGGGACGCAAGGCGTGCGCGGTCGGGACCGTCGCCGATGATGACGAGTCGGCGTCTGGTGCGCGAGAAGGCCCGCACGGGCAACTCAATATTTTTATAACCAAGAAGTCGAGAGACAATGAGGTGGAATCCTTCCTCGCGGTTAGAAACCGCAAATTTTTCGGTTTCGACGGGCGGCGGAATGACATGGCTTTCGAGGCCATAGCATTGGCGGATCCGATCCTGCACATTGCGGGAGTTGGCGATGAGGACATCCATCCGGGCGGTGGCTTCGCGGTCACGCTCACGGAGGTGCGGAAGGATGCTGCGGACGATCCGATTGGCGAGGGACGAGCGGATTTCGTGTTCGAGGTAATGGTCCGTTTGCCAGAGGAAGCGGGTCGTGTTGTGGAGGTAGCAAACCGTCCGGGTCTGAGGGGAAAAACGGGCAAACTTAGCGAATGCGCTGGAGCTGATCCATGCGACATCGGCGGGAATTTCTCCGAAGGACCGAAATGCCGCAGGGAAGAGCGGGAAGTATTTTTTGAAATGGGTGGGGTGTTCAATCCCCGGAAGATGGCGCATCCATGTGGTGCGGATGTCGGCGTCCTGAAACTCTTGCCAGAGTCCGTCGCGGCGGACGGCGCTGGTGAAAATCGGAGCGGAAGGCCATGCCTCGTGCATCGCGCCCACCACCCGCTCGGCACCTCCCATCTGGATCAGGTAATCATGCGCAAGAACGAGGTTCATCGGAGGGATTCCACCACGGCGCGGGTTTCCCGGCAAACTCGTTCGAGCGAATAGTCGGACACCGCCCTCTCGCGAGCGGTCGCCCCCAGCCGCGCGGCGAGCGCGGGATCGTTGATCACCTTGGCCATGGCATCGGCCATGGCATCGACATCCGCAGGAGGCACAAGGATTCCGGAAATTCCGTCGGCGAGGATTTCTCCGGGTCCTCCCGCCGAGGTCGCAATCACGGGTTTGCGCGCCAGCATCCCTTCGACCACGACGCGGCCAAATGGTTCGGCAGCGGTCGAGGTGTGGACGATCAGATCCGCCGCACGCATCAGCGAAGGCACATCGGGTTGAAATCCGAGAAACTGGACGCGGGGTCCTAGCGGACAGGCGGCCTCGCGCAATTCTTCTGCATACGCGGCATCGTCTTCGGTGAAGAAGGCTTCGCCAACAACCCAGACCGTCAGGTTCGGAATCCGCTGGGCCGCTTCAATCAAGACGCGCTGTCCTTTCCAGCGGGCGAGGCGTCCGAAGACGGCTGCAACCGGACCGCCTTGCGGATTCCACCGCGCCCGCAGGCTGCGGATTGTCTCCTCCGACACGGCATCAAACGGAGCCGCATCAAAGCCATTCGGAATCACCTGCACCGGAGCGGTTCCGCCCGCCCGGCGGAAGGCATCGGCGGAAGCGCGGGAGTTGGCAATGACCTGATCCATGCAGTTGGCGGCGGCGACAAGCAGGCGGATATTTCGCGCTGAGAAATGGTCTTCGGTCCAGAGATCGTGAAGGTGAAAGATCGCGGGTTTGCGGGCGATGATGTTCGCAACACACCCAAACAGCAGCGCTTTGGCGGTGTTGAAATAGAGGACATCCGCCCTTCGGAGATGGGCTTGTAGGCGCAGGAGAAAGGCTAACGTGGCCGGAGCAGCGAGGAGGAATGAGGTTCCTCCGCTTTGCTTGGAGCGCCTGCGAAATGTGCCATCAGGGAGCACAGGCGTCTCGCCTGTTTGTCGGGGGGCGATGCCTGCGGAGTTTGTAGGCGACACAGGCGAGACGCCTGTGCTCCCTGAGGTTTCGTCGATGATGATGCTTTTTGGGCGGCTTTGTTTGCTTGCCCGAGCGAGCGCTCCAGGCAGTGGCAGTACATCGACAGCGATCTCTCGCAAACGAAGCGCCTCCGCAAAGGGTCCATCCGCCAGCAGGAGTGCCTGCGCGTCGGGCAGGAACGATGCCGCGATGTCGGCCATGCAAAGCTCCGCGCCTCCGAGCTGTCCGCTTTGATCGACGAAAAGAATCATCCGGGCAGAGGCGGCCGAAGGAGAGCGGGGATCTCCGTGTTCAATGATTCCGGGCTTCATGGTTTATTTTTTGCGCGAGGGCAGCGCTGCCGTTCCCGTGATTTCCCGCCGATGCGTTTGGAGGAATTCCACCAGCTCCGCCTTGCTCGGGAGTTCCACGGCGTATTTCGAGACGAAGAGCAGGTTGTCCTTCGACAAGCCAGAACGCTCGAAATACAGCGTCACAAAATAAGTGAGCACTTGTTTTGCATGGACGGGGGCAAGGTTTTCGACGGACTTCAGTTCGATCAGCAGGAGGTCTTTAATGATCAGGTCTGCACGAAAGCCTTCGTCGAACTTTAAGCCCATCAAGGCAATCGGAACGGGCACCTGTCGCCTGACCCGCAGACCGCGCTCCTCTAGCATCTTTGCCAACACCACTTCATAAACGGTTTCCAGCAAACCCGGCCCGGCTTCGACATGGAGTTTGTAGGCGCAATCCACGACGATGGCGGAAAGTTCCTCTGCGCTCTTCTTGGACGAAGGAACCACGGGGTGGGATGCGGCGCTTTTCATAATGAGGATTTTGCACACGAAGGCACGAAGCCATGAAGTCGTTTGGGAACTGATGGCACTTGTGTTTGTTTCATTTTCTTCGTGGCTTCGTGCCTTCGTGTGAGCCTTTCATTCTTCTTCACCGGCATCCCGACCGAGGCGGTATTTGATGTCGTAGTTCATCCGGGCAGAGGCGGCGACAGCGTGATTGTCTGTGCTCCGAGCGCCGCGTAATCCTGCGGAGCGCACGTCAGCACAATGATTTGCAGTCCGTTCGCAGCGGCATGGTCGAGCATGCGCTGAAGGTTGGCCACGCGGTCGAGGTCGGAATTTGTGAACGCGTCATCTAGAAAAACAGGCAAACATCCTCCGTGATCCTGAGCCAGCAATTCGGTCATCGCGAGGCGGAAGGCAACGGCGGTCTGTTCCTTGGCCCCGCCGCTGAGAGCCTCGAATCCGAACGATCCGGCATCTGGACGTGAGAGCGTGAAGCCGGAAAATACGTCGTCCGTAAGATTGACGGACGCATGAGCACCCGGTCCGAAAAGGCATTTGAGGTAGCTGGAAACTTTGTCGGCGAGCGGCTGGGTGAACTGGTCGGTGAGTTGATCGCGGGCCGCACGGAAGAGCGAATCCATAAGGCGGATGGCGTCCGCATGACGGGTCGCGACCGCAAGGCGCTCTTGAGCAGACTGCTCCGCTGCGAGCGCACGGGCCAGTTCCGCACGAGGATCGTTGGCACCCTCGTTCCGAAGGGCCGCCTTGGCTACCTCGAGTTTTTTTTCTGCTTCGTTCGCAGCGGACTGGTGCAGGGCAAGGGCGCGGGTCAGGCGGGCTTGATCTTTTTCGAGCAGTTCGGGATCTAAGGCCGCGAGCTGCGCCTGCATGGCGGCGAGGCCGGCATCCGCTTGGGATTTTGCTTCGGCGAGGGCGAGTCGGCGTGCGGCGCGTGCGGCATCCTCGCCATAAGTTTCACGGAGTTGGACAAGCTGACCGCGCTGGCTGAGCAGTGCGCCGCGCACGAGCTCGAGCTCGGCACGCAGCGAACTTGTCGCCTGCAAAGCTTTCTCGCGGCCGGCAATAGATTTCTTAGCGGCACGTTCCGTAACGGATTCCATCCGTCCGGCTTCGTCGAGTGCGACCTGGGAGGCGGCCTGCGCGGTGCGCGCCGTTTCGGAATCCGTCGGAACCGCATAATCCGGCAACATGCGTCGCGAGATTTCGCCCTCTGTGATGGCAAGGGCCTCAACTGCATGCGCAAGATCTTGATCGAGAGACTCGGTTCCTTCGAGGCGCACGGTGATTTCGGCACGTTGCGCGGCGACCATTTGGGCCTCGACCGGAGAGACGACGCCCAGTGCGTCCAGCTCCGCCTGAAGAGCGGAAGTGGCCTTGGTAAGGGCATGGCGGGTTTCGGCGAGGCCGGTGCCGCCACCCGGAGTGAGCCGAAGGCGTGTGCTGGTGCCGATGGTGATCTCCATTTCACTGGAAAAGACCAATGGCTTGCATGTTGGTAAATCCTCCCCATCGGCCGTCACGGGCACGGCGGATTCCATCACCTCGACGCTGGTTGAAATCGCATTCAGCCTGTCGCTCTGACGGTGAACTTCGCGTTCGAGAGTCTGAAGGCTTTTGAGGTTGGCAGGAGTGACGGCGGGC
>JBBQRY010000067.1:0-9369 GCA_038214335.1 Chthoniobacterales bacterium | reverse complement strand
GATTTTCGTTGTGGTGACGGGAATGATGATTTTTGTGGTATGGAAATTTCGTCGTCGCGGCCCGGCGGATGACGAGGTCGAACCTGCGCAGATTTACGGCAGCACGCACATTGAAATGGCATGGACCGTGGTGCCAATCATCATCACGTTTGTGCTGATCCTCGTGACGAGCCGGACGATCGGGGAAATCCAAAACCGCGTCATGCCGGAGAACGCGTTGAAGATTCGGGTGGTCGGCCACCAATGGTGGTGGGAAGTTCACTATAAGGACTACAATATCATCACTGCGAACGAGATCCATGTGCCGCGGAGCGATCGAACGGGTCCGGGAGAGCGCCCGACCGAAATCATCCTGGAGTCTGCTGACGTGATTCACAGTTTCTGGGTGCCCCAGCTTGCGGGGAAGACGGATCTCATTCCGAACAAGCGGAACCGGACATGGATTGAGCCATTTGTCACTGGCACGTTTTTTGGAAACTGTGCGGAATACTGTGGCACACAACATGCGAATATGCTGCTCCGAGTGATTGTGCAGGAGCCGGAGGATTTTGAGCGTTGGGCGAAGCAGATGCAGGCTCCGGTGCAGATTCCGACCGAGCCGCTTGCCGCGCAGGGGCGGAAGGATTTTTATGCGAATTCGTGTGTGACGTGTCACCGGATTGACGGCACGACGGCTGAGGGAGTATTCGGCCCGGATCTGACGAAGCTCATGACCCGGCAGACGATCGGCGCGGGAGTGGCTCCGCTCAATCCCGAAACCCTTCGCCAGTGGGTGCGCAATCCGCAGTCCCTGAAAACTGGCTGTCTCATGCCCGATATGAAGCTCTCCGAAAACGAAGTGGATGCCATCACCGCCTACCTACTTACGCTGAAATGAATTCCGAATCTGTTGACGAAAATTACGAATTGCCGCCGCCCCAAAAGATTGGCGAGGAACGCGGATCCCTGACGAGGATCATTCAGGAGTTGGTTTTCACGGTGGACCATAAAAAGCTTGGGATGATGTATATCGGCTCTGGACTCTTGTTCTTTGTTGTGGCGGGGATCATGGCCGTTTTTATCCGCATCCAGCTTGCGGTCCCGCGCAACCATTTCGTTGAGCCAGAGGTGTATAACCGGTTATTCACCATGCACGGCACCGTGATGGTTTTCCTTGTGGGGATGCCCATGATCTTTGGATTTGCGAACTACCTTGTGCCCCTGATGATCGGCGCACGGGATATGGCATTTCCCCGGCTCAATGCGTTTGGGTTCTGGGTGTTTTTCTTCAGCGGTCTGCTCCTGTTCTTCAGCTACTTTGGGGCACCCGGATTGTATGCGGCGGGTTCTGCGCCCGATGTTGGCTGGTTTGCCTACTCGCCGCTCACGGCCAAAGCGTTTTCCCGCGGTCACAGCACCGACTACTGGACGCTATCTATCCTGCTCGGCGGTATTGGAAGTATTGCAACGTCGCTCAACATCATTGTCACGATTTTCTGTATGCGATGCAAGGGGATGATTCTGGGACGCATGCCGCTTTTTGTCTGGATCTTCCTTGTGGTCGCATTCCTCGTCATCATTGCCCTGCCTCCGCTTTCTGCCTGCCAGATCATGCTCATTCTCGACCGGTATTTTGGTGCCAAGTTTTTCGACACTCAAGCGGGCGGATCGGCCGTCCTTTGGCAGCACTTCTTCTGGATTTTCGGTCATCCCGAGGTCTATATCCTCATGGTTCCCGGCTTTGGGATTGCCTCGGAGGTGATTCCGGTCTTCTCCCGCAAACCGATTTTTGGATATCCGGTGATGGTTGCGGCAACCGTGATGATCGGGTTCATCAGCCTTGGCGTCTGGGCTCACCACATGTTCTCGATTGGAATGACCTCCATTGGCAACACCTTCTTCGCGATTTCGACCCTGCTGGTAGCCATTCCGACCGGCATCAAAATTTTCAACTGGATCGGCACGATGTATGGCGGCAAGCTGCGCTTTGAGCTGCCAATGCTGTTCTGTCTGGCGTTTCTTTTCCAGTTTCTGATTGCGGGACTGACAGGGGTCATGCTGGCAATTGCGCCATTCGACTGGCAGTTGACGGATTCGTATTTCGTCGTTGCGCACTTCCACTACGTGCTCATCGGCGGTCTGCTCTACACCTTGTTTGCGGGCATTTACTATTGGTATCCGAAGGCCCTCGGCAAAATGCCCAACTTCAAGCTCGGCCTCTGGCATTTCATCCTTTTCACCATCGGATTCCAAATGACATTCGTGCCGCAGCATTTCTCTGGATTCTTGGGTATGCCCCGGCGGATTTATACCTACGATGCGGGGCGTGGCTGGGAGCTTTGGAATATGATCTCCAGCATCGGCGTGATCTTCCAAATTGCAGGGGTCCTCTTCTTTGTCGTCAACCTGATCTACTCATACGTGAAAGGCAAAAAGGCGGGCGATGATCCATGGGACGCCTGGACGCTCGAATGGGCGACCACCTCGCCGCCACCTCACTACAACTTTGAAACCCTTCCCGAGATCCGCAGTCGGCGTCCGCTCTGGGATCTGAAGCACCCGGATGACCCGGATTGGAAATACGAATAAAATGACAGCAGCTCCCGCACAAAATCTGGAATGGAAATTGCCGTCGCACCGCAAGGTGGCGGTCATTACGCTGATCCTCACCGAGACCGCGCTGTTCTCGATCTTCTTGGTGGCCTACCTGTTCTACATGGGGAAGAGCCTGAACCAACCGTATCCCTCCGAGATTCTGCACTTTCCGGTGCTGGCCACCATCGCTCTGCTCTCCAGCAGTGTGACGATTGTCTTCTCGGAGATGGCCCTGCACCGCGGCAACAAGCCGATGTTCTACCTGTGGTGGGCCATCACGATTGCGCTCGGATCGTATTTCCTCTGGTTCACGGCGGTCGAGTGGCACCATCTCATTTTTAAGGAGAACTTCACGCTTGCGACGAATGTCTTCGGAACGACGTTTTACTCGCTGGTAGGACTTCATGCGAGCCACGTGATCATTGGGCTGATCCTCCTTTCGCTGGTCTTTGTCCTCGGTCTGCTGGGCAAAGTGGGACCCGAGCACGCTGAGCACATTGAAATGATTTCTTGGTATTGGCACTTCGTGGACGCGATTTGGATCGTTGTGGCCACCGTTGTTTACATCATCAGCATCCGCTATTGACCATGGACCCAAATAAAGTCGAACTTCCCGCCCCTACCAGTTGGCCCATCATTGCGGCCTTTGGGCTCACTCTCGCTTTTGCCGGTTTGGTGACCAGCTACGCGGTGACGTTTGTTGGCCTGATGGTTGGGCTCGCTGGCGCGATTGGATGGTTCCGCGACGTCTTTCCGCATCCGCGCCACGAATACGTCGAGATGGTGCCGGTCTCCGAACGGGCGGCCGTGGTGAAGCGCTCAGAGCGCCAATTGGAGCATTTGAACTTCGGGGAGGATGACCACCGGCTGCACTTGCCGGTCGCCGTGCATCCGTATCTCTCCGGCGTCAAAGGTGGTCTCGCGGGCGGTGCCGCCATGGCGATTCTCGCCTGCGGCTGGGGCGCGATCTTTCATACGGTATGGTATCCGATCAACCTGATGGCTGCTGCGGGAGTTCCCTCGCTGACCTATGCGAACGTCGAGACCCTGGCGCAGTTCAGCGCCATGGGGCTGCTGGTGGGCACGGTGATCCACGTGACGCTTTCGATATTGATCGGGCTGCTTTACGTGGTCTTGCTTCCGATGTTGCCCGCCCGCTTTGAATGGTTCTGGGGCGGCATTGTCACTCCCATATTATGGACGGCGCTGGTCGCATCCACGATTGGCTTGGTGAATCCCGTTCTGGCCGAGCACGTCAACTGGCCGTGGTTCGTGGTCTGCCAAATCGCCTTCGGCATGGTGGGAGGCTACGTTGTCTTTCGTTCGGAGAAAGTGGCCACCATCCAGAGCCTGCCGCTGGCCGCGAAATTGGGCGTCGAAGCTCAACGAAAGGGGAAACAATGATCCTCAGAACCGGCCTTCTTCTCTGCATTCTCGCTTTGGTTGCCTGCGACAAAATCCCGGGAAAACCCAAGCCCGAGGACCGCTGGAAACCGCATTCCGAGATCACGGATTTTGCGAAATTATTTGAGCAGAACTGCCAAGGCTGCCATGGCATGGGCAGTGTCGTTGCCGCCTCAATGCCGCTCGACAATCCGACTTTCTTGGCCATCCTTCCCCGCGAGGAACTCCTGCGCCTGATCTCCGAAGGAATCCCGTCAAAGGCGATGCCTGGATTCTCCGCAGCAGCTGGCGGACCTCTCACCAAGGATCAAATCAAAATCCTCGTCGATAATATCGTTTCCAAGAAGCCTGCTCCCACTGGAAATCTGTTGCCGACATATGCCGCCACAGTGCCCGGCGACGCAACACGCGGCGCGACGATCTTTGCCAATGCCTGCGCCTCCTGTCACGGAGCGGATGGCAACGGCGGCGACAAGGCTGGGTCGGTCATCAATCCCGCTTACCTTGATCTCGTCAGCGACCAATATCTGCGCTCGATTGTGATTGCTGGACGCCCGGATCTTGGATGTCCGGATTTTGCCAACCGCATCCCCGGACAGGCCATGACGGAGGCCGACATTGCGGATGTTACGGCGTGGCTCATCACTCACCGCCGCGATGACTACGGCCAACCGATCGTCCCCACCGCACCCACGAATCCATGAACGAAGAACCCCAAAAGCCGTGCGCCTGCCAGGACGCGCCGAAAAAAACCACGCGCCGCGACTTCCTGCTCGGCGCGGGATTCGGACTCAATGTGATCGCAGGCGCGATGATCGGTGTCCCGCTTCTCGGATACGTGCTTTCGTCATTTTTTAAGCCGAATGTGTTGGAGCGCATCTCGCTCGGACCCGTAGATCAATTTCCCGAAGGCCAAACCCGGTTTGCCAGCTATCGGAATCCCACCCATCGCACATGGGATGGAATGACCGCCGACATCCCCGTTTGGGTCCGCCGGATCGAGGGCGAGAAATTTCAGGTTTTCGCGATCAACTGCACCCACCTTGGCTGCCCTGTGCGTTGGTTCGAGGAATCAAAACTGTTCATGTGCCCCTGCCATGGCGGTGCGTTTTATGAGGACGGCGAACATGCCGCCGGACCGCCTCCGCGCGGACTCTACACGTATGAGGTGAAGGTGGAAAACGGGGAGCTCTTCGTCATGGGCGGAGTGCTTCCGAACCTCTCGAATCAAAAGATATGAAGAAGGTGATCCATGCTGCCCGGGGGGTGTTTCTGTGGGCCGACGACCGCCTGCACCTGACGAAGCTGTGGGAGTCCACGGCGGGACACCATGTGCCCCAAAGCGCGGGCAGTTGGTTCTATGTTTTCGGCAGCGCGACGCTGCTGTGCTTCATGATCCAGTTGATCACCGGCATCATGCTGGCGCTCGTGTATGTGCCCTCGGCGGCAGAAGCCTATGCCTCGCTGGAATACCTGACCTACGAGCAAAATCTCGGCTGGTTCCTGCGTGCTGTCCACTACTGGGGATCAAATTTCATGGTGGGAATCATGCTCCTCCACATGACCCAAGTTTATCTCTTTGGAGCCTATAAATACCCGCGCGAAATCACCTGGATCAGCGGCGTGATCCTCATGGTGCTGACGCTCGGGCTGGCCTTCACCGGCCAAGTCATGCGGTTCGATGAGGACGCCTACTGGGGCCTCGGCATCGGCGCCGCCATCATGGGTCGCGTGCCCTTCATGGGCGAACAGATGGTCAACTTCATGCTCGGCGGGCCGATCATCGCCTCCGAAACGCTCAGCCGGTTTTTCGCGCTCCATGTCTTCGTGCTCCCCGGCAGCGTGCTCGCCATCGTGAGTCTCCACCTCCGCATGGTGCTCACCAAAGGTATCAACGAATACCCGCAGCCCGGCATGGTGGTCCGCCGCGAAACTTACGACAAAGAATATGCCGCGATCCTCAAAAAAGAGGGCGTCCCATTTTTCCCCAAAGCCATCAGCAAAGATCTGGTGGCCGCTGCAATTGTCATTTTTGGAATTCTCGCCTGTGCCGTCTATTTCGGACCCAAGGGGCCGTTTGGACCTCCGGATCCCGTCCAGATCGACACCCTCCCGCGTCCCGATTTTTACTTCATGTGGATTTTTGCAGTCGCCGCGCTCATGCCGGAATGGATGGAAACTATTGCCCTGCTCGGCGGCCCGGTCATCATTGGACTGGTCCTCTTCGCGCTGCCGTTCTTTAACGGCACCGGCGAAAAAAGCTGGCGTCGCCGTCCGGTCGCCGTGCTCGTCGTCATCCTCACCTACCTTTCGCTCGGACTTCTGACCTACCTTGGCCAGTCCTCCCCATGGTCACCAGCCATGGATGCCTGGAAGGGGGATCTCACACCGAAGGAATTCCTCATCGGTCGCACTCCGCTCGAACTCAAAGGTTCGATCATCATGCAGTCGATGCAATGTCGCAACTGCCATGCCATTGGGGGAATTGGCGGACGTCGCGGACCCGACTTATCGGATGTCGGCGCGCGCCTGACAAAGGACCAACTCATCCGCCAAGTCATTCAAGGCGGCGGCAACATGCCGGCTTACGGCGACAACCTTTCTCCCGATGAAGTCGAAGCCCTCGTCGCGTTCATGTATTCGCTGCGCCCACCAGGAATCACTCCCGCCCGCGACGCCACCCTGCCCGGACGGGCACCGATGGAGTAAAATAGGGCCTTTTCAGTCTTCCGTCGGAACCAGCAAGCCGAGACCGCGCATCGCGGCGGGGGTGGGGGACCGGATGGATTGAGCAAAGGCCAGCACATCCGTGAAACCCGACACGTTGAAAATTTTGCCGTGGGTCGCTCCAGCAAAAAGCATCCCCACTCCGCCATCCACAATCCCGGTCAGCACAGAGGTTCCGGCACGGAGTCCAAGCAATGCCGCAGCTTCGGGCAGGAGGTGTCCCGCCACGGAATGGGCGGATTTTATTTCCGGCAGCAGGTCGCGGTTCACGCCAATTGTCCAGCGCATCACGCCAGAATCAAGGACACCTTAGCGCTTTCTGTTATCTGCGGCGTTGAAAGTCCGCAATGGCGCGGTCCACTTCCCGCGTGACCACGCGCTTCTTCAAATCCGACCGCTTGTCCCCGGCATCTTTCCCCTTGCCAAGACCGAGTTCGACTTTGACGCGGCCTTTTTTCCAATACAGGCGCAGCGCGACGACCGTTCGACCGGACCGCTCGATCTCACCCACCAGACGATCGATTTCAGCCCGGTGCAGCAACAACCTGCGCACCCGCTTGGATTCATGCTGCTCGTGACTCGCCTTGGCGTAAGGCTGAATGCTGGACTCGAAGAGACACAGGTCACCTTTTTCGATACGGGCAAAGGCTCCCTGCAACGACGCCAGTCCCGCGCGCAGGGACTTGACTTCTGTGCCTAGCAGCTCAATGCCCGCCTCCAATCGCTCAAGGATGTGATAATCCCTCAGCGCCCTGCGGTTGGTCGTGATTTCAGCGGACATAAACTCCTGTGCCCGGATTCCTGTGTAATCAGGCTTTCGCGACGACGGCGAGCTTGCCCTGGGCAATTTCCGCGAGGGCGATATCGGCCAAGCCCATACGAACACCCACCTCAACCATCGGACGGCTGCCCGCGCTCAATTGGCGCACACGGCGCGAGACGGCATTGATGAGAACCTGAGGTTCCTTGATGATTTTATTGGCGTCTTCGAGCAATTGGGCGTTCATGAGAAAATATTGAGTGGGTTCCCCGGGCGGCGGAAATCGCGGCAATTGACGGGACAGGAAACACTAGAGAGCCGCGTGGAAGTGTCAATGAAAAATATTTTCTCTTTTTATTTGACAGGTCTGCACCTGCCGCTAAGATAACCGGCTCCCGACATCCCGTTGGGGAAACCCGCAGGAGACCAGAAATGGTCGATCGCACTGCCAAATACCATGCAAAAAAAACGAAGCAAACGCTACCAAGCCGCCTCCAAACTTGTGGAAGGCACAAAAAAATCCCCGCTCTCCGAAGCGGTGAAAACCCTCAAGACACTCCCGCCCACGAACTTCGACCAGACGGTGGCGCTGTCGTTCCGGCTCGGGGTGGACCCGCGCCAGAGTGACCAGATGGTTCGCGGCACCTGCCCCCTCCCAAATGGAAGCGGCAAAAACGTTCGCGTTCTGGTTTTCGCAACCGGCCAATCCGCCGAGAGCGCCAAGGAAGCTGGCGCGGAGTTTGTCGGATTTGAAGATTTGATCAAGAAAGTGACTGGTGGATTTTCTGATTTCGATGTCGCCATCGCCACTCCTTCCGCCATGGCCGAAGTGCGTAAGCTCGGTAGGGTCCTCGGACCTCGCGGACTCATGCCCAATCCGAAGACCGGCACCGTCACCGACGATACCGCCAAGGCCGTCAAGGAAGTCAAAGCCGGTCGCGTCGAATTCAAACTCGACAAAAACGGCAACGTCGCTGTCCCAGTCGGAAAATTTTCTTTCAGTGAGGAAGCGCTCGTTGAGAACAGCACCGCCGTCATCGAAGCCGTTGTCAAAGCCCGTCCGGCTACCGCCAAAGGAACCTTCGTCACCTCGATCACACTCAGCGCTACAATGACACCCGGCCTTGCGGTGGACCCGTCGCCTTACCTCAAAAACTAATCCCATGAGACCCGAGAAAACTTTGATCGTCGCGGATGTCCGCGAAAAACTGCAATCCTCGCCCTTCCTCCTCGTGGTGGATTACTCCGGGATGAAAGTGCAGCATTTTGAGGAGCTTCGCAGTCGCCTCGCAGGTGTTGGAGCCCGCATTAGCGTCGTGCGCAATACCTTCCTGAAAATTGCCGCGCAGGACCTTAAGATGCCGGAACTCGAATCCTCGCTCACCGGGCAGACCGCCATGGTCACTGGCGAATCCGACATCTGCGGCGCAGCCAAAATTGTTAAGATTTTCAGTGCGGAATTCAAGAAGCCAACCGTCCGGGCTGGCGTGCTCGACAATGCCCCCCTCAGCGCCG
Organism: Chthoniobacterales bacterium; assembly: GCA_038214335.1. Taxonomy (GTDB): domain Bacteria; phylum Verrucomicrobiota; class Verrucomicrobiia; order Chthoniobacterales; family Terrimicrobiaceae; genus QYQL01. Next base: position 389 of record JBBQRY010000067.1, on the reverse strand, counting down.
AACAGGTTGCCGAGTTGGCCGAATTGCCAAGCCGCGAAGTCCTTTTGGCCAAGCTTCTGGGATTGCTCCAAGCTCCGGCCAGCCAGTTCGTCCGTCTTCTCAACGAGCCGGGCGCCAGTTTGGCCCGCGTGCTCAAAGCGAAAGCCGACGCGGCAGGAGGAGCCTCCGAATAAAACCCTTTGCCCGGTGTTTCAGAAGCCGCACCGGGCAGTTCACAAAAAACCAACCGGTTCCTCGTCGGTCGGACAGCTGTCCGGCTCAAATGCCCTGAGGCTTCGGGCGCGACGATACCAAAGCAAAAACACATACTATGGCAGACACACAAGCACTCGTTGATCAGCTCAGCGGACTCACCGTCCTCGAAATCGCCGATCTCGTCAAACAACTCG
>JBBQRY010000066.1:0-9512 GCA_038214335.1 Chthoniobacterales bacterium | reverse complement strand
CATCCCGACACCCTCCTGCGCAACCTCGTCCTGCTGGCGACTGTTCTTGTTTTTTGTCAGCTCGGACTCGGAGCCGTGATGCGCCATGAACATGCCGGACTCTCGATTCCGGATTTTCCACTGGCCTACGGGAAATGGATTCCCGACACCTCGCCCGCAGCCCTGGAAGCCATCAATGTCACCCGTGCCATCCGCTCGGAGGTTCCCACCAACGCACTGTTCATCTGGATTCAAATGGCCCACCGTGGGATGGCCATGCTCATCCTTGCATCCGTCGTCGCGATTTTTTTCCGCGCCCGCAACCGCTCTGCCCAACGCATGATTCGGGGCTGGAGCACGGCCTGGCTGGTGCTCGTGCTCATGCAGGTCGGGCTTGGGGCATGGACGATCTGGTCCAACAAGGCGGCAGATGTCGCGACCACCCACATGGCGGTCGGCGCCCTCACGCTGCTGCTCGCCGTCCTGTTCTCTTTCCGGCTTTGCCGCGGGACCTCGGCCCGCAGGTTTGAGACACCCGACATGCAACATCCTTCCGCAGCAGCCACAGCATGAAATCCGCCGCCGCCATCACGCAGGAAAAACCGGACACCGTCATGGGCGACATCCTTACCCTCGTCAAAGCCCGCCTTTCTTTGCTGGTGCTTCTCACGACGTTTGTGGGATTCCTGATCGGATGGCGCGGGCCGATGGATTGGGTGCTGCTCTTTGCCACGCTCACCGGCACAGCACTCTGTGCGGGCGGAGCGGCTGCCCTGAACCAGTGGTGGGAGCGCGATTTCGATGCGCTCATGGATCGCACACGCAGCCGTCCGCTTCCGGCCCGCCGCATGCAGCCGCTTGATGCCCTGCTGTTCGCGCTGTTCTTCTGTGTCACCGGCATCCTCATCCTTGCGCTCTTCACCAATGTGCGCGCCGCATTTTTGGCGTTCGCGACGATCGTGACCTACATCCTCATTTACACCCCGATGAAGCGCCGCAGCACATTGAATACCCTAGTCGGGGCGGTGCCCGGGGCATTGCCACCGCTGATCGGCTGGGTCGCGGCCCGTGGGCGTTACGACCTCGAAGGTTGCCTGCTCTTTGCCGTGCTCTGGTTCTGGCAAATGCCCCACTTTCTCGCCATCGCATGGATGTATCGGGAGGATTACGCGAAGGCCGGATTTGTCATGCTCAGCGGACGGGATCCGCTGGGTGCTATCACCTCACGGCAGGCGCTGCTCTATTGCCTGTGCCTGCTGATGATCACGCTCCTGCCCGCGTTTCTTGGATTCAATTCCGCGCTCTACTTCGTTGCGGCGCTCGTGCTCGGAGGCGGGTTCTGCGCTTATGCTTTTGGCTTCGCGCTGCACCGCGACCGCCCCTCCGCCCGACGCCTGTTCGTTGCCTCCATCTTCTACCTACCGCTCCTGCTCGGGATGCTGGTCCTAACTGCGCAATGACTGTCTCCGACCTGCCTCCCCTCAATGCCGGACTCAATGCCACGGCCACGGTCCTTCTGCTGGCCGGATACTTCTTCATTAAGACGGACCGAAAAATTGCCCACCGGAACTGCATGGCCTCGGCGTTTGCGGTCTCGGTCGTTTTCCTTGTCACCTATGTTTTGCACAAGGTGCTCGTCCACGGCGTTCACACCCCGTTTGGCGGCACCGGGGCATGGAAGACGTTTTACTATGCGATGCTCGCCTCCCATATCGTGCTGGCGATGGTGATTGTGCCGCTAATCCTTGTCACAATCTCCCATGCCATCCGGGCCCGATACGAACGCCACCGCGCATGGGCAAGGTGGACGTTTCCGCTCTGGCTCTACGTGTCGGCTACTGGCGTGTTAGTCTATTTCATGCTCTACCAATGGTTCCCGAAGGCGTAACCCCCAAGGGCCTTGCCCATCCTGCCGTTCTCGACGCCTTCGCCTACGACTCCCGACGCGAAACGCTCGTTCTCGCGATGTATGAAACCCGTCCGTGGCTGGGCGACGAAGAGCAACTCCATCAGCTCCAAGACAAACTCAACGCCTACGCCTCCTTCATCCTCGATGGAGAAATGCTGTCGTCATTCCCACAATTCGCAGACAAACCGGTCGAGATCCAACTCCGCACCCAGCACCAGCCGGACTCCGTCGCCCTCAGCCTGCTCGAAAGTGCCCGCCAGCAGCTTGCGCTTCAGGACATTGCCCTTGAAGTGATCCTGACCCTGCAACCAGCAGTTTCCAGCGAATAAACAGCATGTTCAGATGGCTCCACACAGCGCCATTTTTGAATCGAGCGATCACCGCCATAAATTAGAATTCGATTCCACGCTGGACCGCGTCACGATTTGCCACAGCAAGAATATCCAGAGGCCGCGCGTCATGCGACGCAACTCTGGACCGCCACGCTTCGCGCCACAGCAATTATATCCAGAGGCGTGGATTCGAATGCTTGCGTATTTTCCCAACAACGAGATTGCCACACGCCGCCGGAAAGGAAACAACTACAAGTAGATGAATCCAAAGTTACTAACCAGCTATCTTGAGCGGACGCGGGAGATTATCGGTGATCGGACTGAGTCAGAGGCCCGATACGATGATGCTGTCGTCACGGGTCTTTTGAATAAGCTAACCATTCAAGAAGCAATCGCCGCAGCTAACGAACAGTTTGTTGAAGAAGCCCTGTTACCAGCGGATGACCAATGGGATGTTGTTCAAGAACGCTATGAATACATTATGGAACACAAATCCATTTTGATGAAGCTGGGATTGAAAGAATAATGAGCGAACAATCCCGTGCAGCCAATCGCTGGCCTTCAGGTGTTTCGAGCGGAGTCCACCATGGCCATGCGCTCAGGCACAGGGGATGCTGGCAGAAGAGCATCCCGAGTGCCTTCGCTCCCAATCCATGCGATCCACCCGCCCCGCCAGCCAGCGAATGCTGACGGGGGACGCAGAAAATATGGCTTCTTGACATGTGTTGCATCTGTGATACATTTATGTCAAGTCACAATCCGCCGTAGTCCACGCAAGAATTGATCCCGCCACGAAGGCCGCAACCGCGAAGATTCTCGACTCCTTGGGGATGACTCCGACCGAGGCCATCAGGCTCTTTTATCGCCAGATCGCCATGCGGAAGTCATTTCCGCTGGAGTTGCACATTCCGAACCACCTAACGCTACGGTGCTCGCCAAGAGCGACAAGAATCAAGATATTGAGACGTTCGATTCACCATCTGAGCTTTACGCCTCTTGGGACAAATGAGGCTCACCCAGACAAGTGAATTCAAGAAAGATATTGGACGATGAACTGCGCCTGGAACGAACTGGCACACACTGCGACCTATTTTGAAGCATAAAATGCGAACAGGGCGATGGACCTAATCACCATGCCTTCGGCACTTCTGGCTCGTCTCCTGCTTGATCCGCTTCGCGGGCAGGAGACGTGCCATAAGCAAATGGCGGTTCGGCCCACGTAGGTGCCAAGGTAATTCTTCTGCGCCAAAGGTGCAAACCATGCTAGCCTATGGCAAACCACTAGTGATTAGGGTGTTATGGGTTGCTAGAACTGAAGGCCCGAGCTATACGACGAAATCTCAGGGTGAGCAGACGGATCATCGGGAAGACATGATTCACAAATCCACTTTTGTTCCATTCCCCACATCGCGCGAAAATTCGCACGAAAAATCCCTTGCACACGCGCCTGCCTCCCCGCACGTTCGGTCCCCGGTGCGTATTTTCTTCGTCATCCTGATTCTCTGCCTCACCGTCTGCGCGACGGCCTCCGCCCAATGGCATACCTGCCAGATCGAGGGACGGCGCTACGTGCCGCTGGAAGACGTGACGACGTTTTACAAACTCAATCCGCCGTCTATGAGTGGCAGCGATTTCACCCTCACGGGGCAGGGCCGCACGATCCGCGGCAAAGTTGGCACCCGCGAGGTCCTCATCAACAACGTCAAATACATCCTGTGCTTCGACGTGGTCTCAAAAAGTGGCAGCGTCTTTCTCTCGGCAATGGATGTCACCAAGATTATGGAACCCGTGATGCGTCCGGGAAAAATCAAGAATGCAAGTGCCGTGCGCACGGTCATCCTGGATGCCGGCCATGGCGGCCACGACAGCGGTGCCACGGGTCCCTTCGGACGCGAGAAAGATGCCGCGCTCTCGGTCGTCCTCCGCGCCAAAAAACTTCTTGAGGCGAACGGCTATGAGGTGCGCCTCACCCGCGGAACCGATGTTTTTATTCCGCTCGAGAAGCGTCCAGCGATGGCGAACAAATTCCCCAACGCGATTTTTGTCAGCGTGCATTTTAACAAGAGCAGCGTCGGCGCGGCTTCCGGCATCGAGACGTTTGCGCTCGCCCCGCGCGGCGTGCCCTCCATGGATGAGGAGAACCTCAGCTACAGCGACTTCAAATCCTACCCCGGCCATGCCCGGGATTCCGAAAATATCGCGCTCGCCACCGCCATGCACTCGTCCCTGCTCCGCCACCTGCGACTCTACGATCGTGGCATCAAGCGCGCCCGCTTTCTCGTCATCCGCAACATCGAAATCCCCGGTGTGCTCCTTGAAGGCGGATTCATGAACCATCCGCTCGACGGACGGCAAATTGCGGGCATCGCCTACCGCGAGGCCTTTGCGCGGGCGATCCTCGAAGGCGTCAATCGCTACAAAAGTGCCGTCACCGGGCAAATGCAGTATTTTCAACCCACCGCTGTGATTTCCGCCACCGATCCGACCGATGCCCCGCCGCTCGAACCCGTCGCCAAGCCGACGCCCGCTCAGCCCGTCGGCTCCCAGACTGACCTCAATGATTCCGTCAACCAAGCTGCCGACGCCCTCTCGATTCCCCGCTGATATCTTTCCATGAACGACCAACCGACATCCTCTTCCGATCCCATTGGTGTTTTTGACTCCGGCATTGGCGGACTCACCGTCGTCGCTGCTCTTCAGGAGCTTTTGCCTTCGGAAACGATCTTCTACATCGGCGATACCGCGCGGGTGCCCTACGGAGGCAAAAGCCGGAAAACCGTCGAGCGCTACAGCGTGGAGATTGGCGGACTGCTCCTCGCCGAGCAGGCCAAGGTGCTCGTCGTCGCCTGCAATACCGCTTCCGCCTTGGCCGTGCCCCGCATGAAAGAAATCTTTCGTGTCCCCGTGCAGGGAGTCGTTCTCCCCGGAGCCGCCGCTGCCGCCGCCGCCACCCGCAACCACCGGATCGGCGTCATCGGCACCCGCGCCACCATCGCCAGCGGCGCCTACGAACACGCCATCGCGCTCCATGCCCCCGAGGCCCGCGTCTTCAGTGCCGCCTGCCCGCTTCTCGTTCCCCTCATTGAAGAAGGGCTCTTCGATGACCCCGTCACCGACCAAATCCTCGCCCGTTACCTCGCGCCTCTCCTCGAAAAACAAATCGACACCCTCGTGCTCGGCTGCACCCACTATCCCCTGCTGAGCACCGCCATCGCGCGCGCCGCAGGACCCAATGTCACTCTCGTCGATTCCGCAAGAAACTGCGCCCTCGCCGTCCGCGACCTGCTCGCCTCCAACCACATCTCCGCCCCCCCCGAAAGCCTCGGACGCCTCCACGTCGCCCTCACGGATTCCACCGAAGGCTTCCTCCGAACCGCCGAAAAAGCCCTCCACCTCGACATCGGCGAAGTCGAACTCCGCGCCGTCCAAATCCCTTCCGCCTGAGCGGAATTCAGATCAAAAGAGATGAAACGACTTTCTCCCTCATTGCGCGTGATCCGCCTTCTGGTGGCGACGGTTGTTTTCTTGGGATTGGTGGCGGGGTTTGCGGGTAGTTTGCCATCGGTGTGGGCGGGGATTTTTGCCGAGCCTCAGTTGATTCCTTCTCTGATGCGGGCGGTTGCGGGAGTTGGGGGGTTCTTCTTGGTTTTCTGGCTGGTGGTCTCGTTGTTGGCGGGGCGAATTTATTGCTCGACAGTCTGTCCGCTAGGGATTTTGCAGGACATCATTTGGTGGGTGAGGGGACGAGCCGGGATTCGCCGACTGAAGCCAGCCAAGGCGCACAACTTTTTGAGATATGGCATTTTGTCCGTTGTCGTGCTCGGGGCGATTTGCGGAGTATGGACCGGAGTGGCTTTGTTGGATCCGTATAGTTTGTTTGGACGGGTGGCGGCTGGCGTGGTGCGTCCGATCGGACTTTGGATGGCCGGAATCGGCGGAAGGTTGGCCGATGGGGGCGGGTTGGGCCAGATTCCGGGATTCGGCCTCTCTTCGGTAGTGGCCGGGATATTTTTGGTCGGACTCTCGGGGGCGGTGGCTTGGAAGGGACGGATATTTTGCAACACGATTTGTCCGGTGGGGTCGTTCCTCGGATTGCTCGCGCGGCGCAGTGTTTTTCGGCTGAAGATCGATCCCGCGAAGTGCCAAAAATGTGGCAATTGCCTGCGGGTCTGTCGAGCACAGTGTCTGGATTTGAAAGCCCAAAAGATCGATTTTTCCAGGTGTGTGGTGTGTTTGGATTGCGTGTCGATTTGTGATGAGGGCGCGATTCAGTATGAGCGCGGCGACGAAAAATCCGCTGCCGCAGAAACGCCGCCAAGCGATCCAGTATTGAGGAAAACCCTTGTGCGCTTGGCGACTGCCGCGGTCTCAATTGCGGCTGTTCCGCATGTGCTCGCCCGACCAGAGGGCAAGGGGGCGGGTGGCGGCGGGAAGGGCGAAGGGCACGGCGGCGGCTCACGGGAGCTGGCCCCGATCCTTCCGCCGGGTGCGGTCGAAATGGACCGTTTTTTGGACCGTTGCACAGCGTGTGGACTCTGTGTGGCAAATTGTCCGACGATGGTCCTCCAGCCCGCCTTGCTGGAGCTGGGATGGCGCGGGCTTTTTCAGCCGATCCTTGATGCGGAGGCCGGCTACTGCGCGTATGACTGTATGCGCTGCATGGAGGTGTGTCCGACGGCGGCACTGACGCCGATGGGGCTTCCTCTCAAACAACGCACACGCATTGGCAAGGCAGAGTTTCACAAGCGGCACTGTGTGGTCTTTGCGGAGGAGACGGAATGTATGGCCTGTGCGGCGGCCTGTCCCACCGGTGCGATCAAGGGGAGGAGATTTCGAGGACATCTGGAGCTGCCGGAAATGGATGAGGATTTGTGCATTGGTTGCGGGGCCTGCGAATTCGTCTGCCCGGCGCGTCCGATCCGCGCCATGCGCGTGAACGGAGAACGCCAACATTCCGAACTCCCGGCCATTCTCTGATTTGATCCCTGCGGCAATCCGCGCTATGTCTGACGCGGTGCAGCATTCTTCCAATGATCCAGACTCCATTGACCATGCGCTGGAGCGTTGCCGCGAGCACGCCCGTGCGGAAGGAATCCTGCTGGGAGAAATGCTTCAGGATCTTGGCCGTTCGAGTTTTTGCTTTGCGGCCTTTGTGCTGGCGGTTCCCTTAGTCCAGCCGTTTTCACTGGGGCCGCTGAGCATGATGGCCGGGCTGGGCATGGTGGTGATTGGCTGGCAAATGGGGAGGGGACGTGAAAAGCCGGCCTTGCCAGCGGCCTCTGCGAAATTGCGGATTCATGGAAAGGGATGGACTGCGGTGCTCACGTTCTGCCAGCGGCTTCTGGGGTTTTGTCGGCGATTTACGCGACGGAGGTGGCCAGCAGTTTTGGAGGGAGAGCGCGGCGAGCGGTTCATTGGGTGGCTGATTCTCATTGGGGGAGCACTGATTGCCGTGCCTGTTGCCAACCTGCCCTTCAATAACTCCCTGCCTGCGCTGATGGTCGTCTTTGCCTGTATCGGATGGCTCGAACGCGATGCGGTGATGATCGTGATTTCCATCGCATGGGGCGTGGTCACCCTTGTTTACTTTGCAGCGGTCGTTTTCTGCGTGGTCTTCTTCGGTGCCCAAGCTTGGGCATGGATCGAACATTTTTCAGTTTTCCGCTGAATTTGGATTCCTTGATGGGCATCGGATTGCGTCCGGCATAGAGTCCCGACAATGTTTCTTCGATCTGTTTCCAGCGCATTTCCTGCCAATGTGGTTTCTCAACCTGAGTGTTGGGAAATGTTGCGTCTTTCGGGAAAGCTGGATCGGGTGCGTGGCCGCTCACGGGATTTGCTGGAAAAAATCCTTCTGGGCGACAGCGGTATTTCGACCCGCCGTTTTGCACCGGACGACTTGGGGCGGGTGCTGGAGTTGGATGCTGGAGAGTTGCACCGCGAATACGAACGCGCGGCACCGGCTCTGGCGGCGCAGGCAATCGAGGCCGCCACGGAGCGAGCGGGAGTGCGGGCGCGAGACTTGGATGCGCTGTTTATTTGCACATGCACCGGCTACCTCTGTCCGGGCGTCACCAGCTACGTCTCCGAAAAGCTCGGGTTGGATGCCGGTGCCTATTTACAGGATTTGGTGGGCCTTGGATGCGGAGCAGCTGTGCCGATGCTGGAGTCCGCACGAGGCTATCTGGCGCTGCATCCCGGCGCGGTGATTGCGACGGTCGCGGTCGAGGTTTGTTCAGCGGCATTTTTTCTGGATGATGATCCCGGCGTACTCATCAGTCTGTGCCTGTTTGGAGACGGGGCCGCTGCGGCCATCTGGTGTGGAGAAGGACAGCCGGGCGACTTGCGCATGGGGGGGTTCCGAACCATTCACAAACCGGACCACCGCGAAAAAATTCGTTTTGTGAATTCCGGGGGTCGATTGAAAAACCAACTCCATCGCTCGGTGCCGGAACTTGCCGCTGCCGCCGTAGCCGAGCTCTTTGCGCAGCGCGAAATCGAACCGGAGAAAATCCTTTCTCACACCGGGGGCCGGGACGTGTTGGATGCTCTGAAAACGACCCTGCCCGGCTTCCCCTTCACAGAAGCGAGGTCGGTTTTGAGAGATTTTGGAAACATCAGCAGTCCGAGCGTGCTCGTTGCACTCGAACGGGCACTCGAAAAGAGTGCCCCCAAAAACCTGTGGCTGACAGCGTTTGGCGCGGGATTTGCCGCCCATTGCTGCGAGCTATCCGTGGAAGCGTGAGTGCTCAGAATGCCACGTCAGCCAAGGAAGTGTCATGCCGTCTCCGGCTTTGAAATGGAAATGACTCTGACAGCGTTACGAAAACCCTCAACGGCAAGTCCGCACCATTTTCCTAGGCAAAAAAATGTCCGGGCGGGGATTTCTCCCTGCCCGGACAAAGTATTTGGAAGTCCTATTTGGACATTCCGACGCTGCTCGGAGCCGGAGCCGGCTTTGGCTTGCTTGCGCAAGCGCCGAGGCTGAGAGCTGCGGTGGCGATCGCCACTGCTGCAAGAATTTTAACAAATTTCACGATGATTTTCCCCTCCTTTCCTGGCATGTTGCCTAGGACGGACTCTGGCACATTCGCTTTCGGCCACAACAACAAACTACGGAAATCTTCCAGAAAGCGGATTTTCGACTGGCAGGGGACCTCTGCACGGGCGAGATTGTCGGTTCGAGTATGTCTGAACCTCACTTTGCCGTAGCCGTGACTTTTTCCCCAAGATACCGGGGAGTGATTGCCGAAGCCGACCGGATTGCCCGGATGTTCGGTGCGCGGCTCAGC
>JBBQRY010000065.1:0-9517 GCA_038214335.1 Chthoniobacterales bacterium | reverse complement strand
CATCTCCGAAAAGTGCAAACAGGGAGAACAGGCGTCTCGCCTGTTTGGTGACTGGCTATTGTCTGCGGAGTCTCCACTCCCCACAGGCGGGACGCCTATGCTCCCTGACCTTCCATCGCCGATTGCACTTTTCAGAGATGCTCCTCGCTGGAGTGATGCATGAGAACCACGCTGGATCCTTCAAGCTGCCAAGGAAATTGCATCGAAGGAAAAATCGACCGCAGGCGCCGTGATATCGCGACTCGCACGATCCGGTCTGATGGGAGGAGGCTCTCCCACCTTACTGATTGCGTCCGCTGAGCTGGCGGGCTTTTTGGATCAGGGGAAGGAATTCGGCGCGGTGGGAGCCGGGGTCATCGCCGAGGGCTTCGCGGGCAGCGGATTCGATTGCGGACCAGCGGATGGTTTCGGCGTCAGGCGAGTTTCGGAGTTTCATTCCAAAGGCAGCGACGGCGGCGGCGAAGCGGAAGTCGTCAGAGGCCTCAGAGAACGGCTTCGGAGGGCTGGCGGGGAGGGTGGTTTCGATAAGTTGACTTTCGTCTCCATCGGGACCTTTGAAGCGGAGTTTCACGGTGAGAAGCTCGTCGGAGGGCACGAGCGCCGGGTGGCTCTGGTATTTCAGTGGGTCCACGGTGCCGGAATCGGATACTCCGACAGGAATCACCTCATAGAGCGCGGTCACGGAATGCCCGGCTCCGATGTCTCCGGCATCCTTCCGATCGTTGTTGAAATCCTCTTTGGCAAGCAGTCGGTTTTCGTAGCCGATCAGCCGGCAGGAGGCGACGCGGGCGGGATTGAATTCGACCTGGACTTTCACATCCTTCGCAATCGTGAACAGCGTGCCGTCCATCTGCTCGACCAGCACTTTGCGGCCTTCGGCGAGCGAGTCGATGTAGGCGTAGTTTCCGTTCCCCTTGTCAGCAAGGCTCTCCATCGTGGCGTCTTTGAGGTTGCCATTGCCGAAGCCGAGGACCGAGAGGAACACGCCGGACGCGCGCTCTTTTTCGATGAGTTTCACGAGCGCGCGGCGGCTTGTGATGCCGACGTTGAAATCCCCGTCCGTGCAGAGGATCACCCGGTTGTTGCCTTCCGGAAGGAAATTTTTCCGTGCGGTGCGGTAGGCGAGTTCGATTCCCTCGCTGCCATTCGTCGAGCCGCCTGCGGCAAGGCGGTCCAGCGCGGCAAGAATCCGGGGTTTCTCGCTGCCCGGCGTCGAGGCCAGCTTGATGCCGGAAGAGCCAGCATAAGCCACAATGGCCACCCGGTCGTCGTCGCGCAGCTTTTCCATGAGCGCGTGCAGGCTGCGCTTAAGGAGCGGCAGCTTGTTTGAAGGTTTCATCGAACCCGAAACATCGACCAAAAAGACGAGATTCGAGGCGGGCCGTGCTTCGTCCGTGAGTTCGCGGCCTTTGATGCCAATGCGAACGAGTTCGTGTGCGGGAGCCCACGGGGCGCGGGCGGACTCAAGGGTTACAGAGAAGGGCGCATCCCCTTCCGGCTGCGGGTCGGCAGTAGGGAAATAATTGATGAGTTCTTCAATGCGCACCGCTTCCGGCGGGGGTAGTTGGTTGGCGTCGAGAAACCGGCGCACATTCGAAAAGCTCGCCGTATCGACATCCAGCGAAAACGTCGAGAGCGGATGAGCCTCCGCATTGCGGAATTCGTTTTCGGGCGTGGCATCGTAGGTCTCGGAATCCGGAGCGGTTGGTTGCTGGGAATAGGACTCCACGCGATATAGCGCTCCCACAAGTCGTATGTTTCGGGCAACTGGTCCGGTGGTAGCTGTGGCTCCACGCATGCCGGTGCCGGAGGAAATTCTCGCACTTCTGTCGCCGGACCAACCGGCAGTAAATGCCCGGATTTCCCCTGCGGAATCCGTCTGGCCATCCTGCGCTTCAGATTCCTTATCCGCAGAATTCAGCCTCCAGCTTTCTTCCGGTCCTTCGACGACACGCCAATCCACCGCTGCCACAAGGGTCGCGGCCGGGGTGGGGTCCGGAGTGGTCTGCGCAACAGGATCGGGGGCGATCGGAATTTCAACCGGCAGTTCCGGGCTGGCCTCTGGAGCTGGAGGCGCAGGCTCCACCTGGACGACGGTTGCAGGCTCCGGCGTAGCAGGAGCCGGATGGTGCGCCAAGGTGGAGGCGATCACCAGTCCGGCAGCCAGCGTGGTGATTCCGCCCGCGATCACTGCGACCCGTGTATTCCGTTTTCGAGCGGCAATGGTCGTGAGGCAGACGGCCAAGAGGGATTCCCGGCGCTCAGCGCCGAGATCTTCCATGGGGGATTCCTCCCCAAGCGCATCCGCAAGTGCGGAAGTTGCAGCCAATTCGTTTTGAAGATCGGGCGAGGCGGCGAGTTCGCGTTCAAATTGCTCGCGCTCTTTGCCGTGGAGTTCGCCGAGGGCGTATGCGGTCAGGTGCTCAGGTTTCATGGGTGGGCCTCCGAATTTTCCCGTTTCCACGAGAGTTTGAGGGTTTGAATGGCGTGATGAAGCTGGACACCAACATGGGAGACGCTGATCCGCAGAGCCTCGGCGATTTCCTTGTAGCTGAGTCCGGCTTCAAATTTGAGTCGAACGAGTTCTTGCTCGCGGGGGCTGAGCTCTGCAACCAGTCGCCGCAGCAGGGCGGTCTCTTCATGGAGGCCCGCCTCCTCCGAGGGACTCGGTATCTCTGCGGGATGATGGTCTTCCAACGGACCTTCCTGAAACCGGACCACCTTGCGCACATGATCGAGTGAACAGTTTTTACAGACCAAGAACAACCATGGCGCCAAACGCGGCTCGAGGGACTGAACATCCTGTCGGCTCAAGCGTAGGAACGTCTCCTGCACGGCATCGCGGGCGGACTCCAAATCGCCCGTGATCGCTTTCGCATGGCTGATGAGTGGTCTTTCGTAGCGGACCAGCGCTTGGTGGATGATTTCTTCCGGGGACATTGGATGCTACCATGTCAACGCAGGAACCCCGGATTTATTAAAGATTTTTTTCGGAGCGGAAAAATGCCGGGGCATTTTTTACATCTGAATGGCCTCGCTTTTCCTGCTAGCTCACAAGCGGACCTTGGCTTCAGCAAACAATTCTTGAACGAAGGGCCAATTCACCAATTTCCACCATGCCTCGACGTATTCCGCCCGACGGTTTTGATATTTCAGGTAATAGGCGTGTTCCCAGACGTCCAAGCCGAGCAGCGCAGACTGTCCGTCCAAAAGGGGCGGATCTTGGTTCGACGTAGAAACGATGACCAATTTGCCATCCTTCACAACCAACCATGCCCAACCGCTACCAAAGCGTTTCACGGCGGCTTCGTTGAATTCTTTCTGAAAGGCGTCAAACGATCCGAAGGATTTGTCGATGGCGAGGGCGAGATCGCTGCTCGGTTTGCCCCCGCCGTCTGGGGACATCATTTTCCAGAACAGGCTGTGGTTGATGTGGCCGCCGACATTATCGCGCAGCCCCTTGCGCAGATCCTCGGGCACCTGATCCAATTTCCCCATGAGTTCCTCCGGACTGAGCTTGGCCCATTCCGCCTGTCCGGCTAGCAACTTGTTGGCATTGTTGACGTATGCTTGGTGATGCTTGTTGTGATGAAGCCGCATGGTTTCGGCATCAATCACCGGCTCCAGAGCATCGAACGCGTAGGGCAGTGGTGGAAGCGAGTAGGGTCCGGGGATGGAGGCCGTGGCCGCAGGAGGTGCCGCTGCCAGTAAGCGATCCCCAAAAAATGAGGCCACCGCAGAAGCCAAACCCAGTCGAAAAATTCCGCGTCGAGTGAATGTCTGCATTCGTGAACCATAATCCAAAGATCCGCTTGCGCAAGTCAACTGGCCTTCTTCCCCAATCCGCGAGCAAGCAAATGCTGGAGGCTCCTGCCCTGACCGGTGGTTTAAAAATCATACGGCGGGGCCTCCGATCTGGTGCTGCATGTGAAATGGTGCAGAAAATGGGTCGCATTGGCGGCGATGAGCAGGTATTTCCGGAAGGGTGAGGTTGCGAATTTCAATAGGCGGGAGACCGGGTGAGGAACGGAAGGGTTTTCAATGAAGCGATCCAGCTCTCGTTGTGATCTGCACATCCATTCCCGCCACAGTGATCGTGCGGCGGACTGGGTATTGCGGAGGTTGGATTTCCCTTCGAGCTACTCGGATCCGTTGCAGACGTATGAGCGGCTGAAGGAGGAAGGGATGGATTTTGTGACGCTCACCGACCATGACACGATCCAGGGCTGCTTGGAGATCGCGCATCTGCCGGGGGTGATCATTGGCGAGGAAGTGACGGTTTATTTTCCGGAGGATGAGACGCGTGTGCATGTTCTGGTGTGGGGGATCACCGAGGTGCAGCATCGAATGCTGCAGGATGCGCGGGAGAACATTTACGAGTTCCAGACCGTGCTGGCTGCGGAGGGCATTGCCCACGCGATTGCCCATCCCTTTCACAGCATCAATGAAAAGCTGACGGCACTGCATCTTCAGAAGCTGGCACTGCTCTTCCGGCACTACGAGGGGGTGAACGGACGGTATTCTTCGCTCGTGAGCTCGCTCACGCGTGAGGTCTTCGGAAATCTGACGTTTCGGCAGATTGAGATCTTCAACGCCCGCACCGGGATCACGCCCACGCACGACGAGCCGTGGCGAAAGGTGTTCACCGGGGGGTCCGACGATCACGGCGGGACACATCCGGGACGCGCCTTCACATCTGTTCCGGCCTGTCGGACGACGGCAGAATTCCTTGGTCATGTTCGGGAGGGACGTTGTGAGGCTGGCGGCGAGGCGGGCACACCGCTCACGCTCGCGCACGGCACCTACAATACCGCCTTCCAATATGCCAAAGCCCGGTTGTCCCTGAAACCCGGCGACCCCACGACCGGACTCCTCGAAAAAATCTTTTCGCGATTCATGGAGGGCCAGGATCCGACCGAGTTCTCGCTTGCGGACAAGCTCGGGTTTTTGATCCAGGGTTTTGCCACCGGCAAAATTTTTGACATGGCGAAAGCAGGGTCGAGTTCGTTGTGGAAGGATTTAGCCTCCTTCTTTGGCAAGGCGGAAACAAAGGCGGCGTTGGCGAAAGTGACTGCGGGCGTTGGCGAGCCGGAGCGGCGGGCGTTTCTCATCGCGAACCTGATTGCCAACCAGCTTGGCTACCGGTTTGTCACACAATTCATCCAACAGCTTGCGACAGGGAAATATCTTGAAAGCATTCAGACCATCATTCCGGCAGCTCCGCTGGTCGGATTGCTGAGCCCCTACATCCATGCCTTCCGGCTGCCGCGCCGTCCATGGCTGCGCGAGAGCACGCGGATGTTGACCGGCGAGATTCCCGATCAGTTAAAAAACCGGCGTCGGGCATGGTTCACGGACACGCTGGAAGATGTCAATGGCGTGGCAACCACGATTCGGAAAATGACCGCAGCCGGGGTTGCGGCCGGGCATGATATCACGGTTATCACGTGCAGATCGGAAATTGCCGACCACGGCATCCCCTTGAAGAATTTTCAGCCCATCGGGGACTTCGAGCTGCCCGAGTATGAACTCCAGCGATTGAGTTTTCCGCCAGTGCTCGAGATCTTCGACTACCTGGAGCGAGGGGGATTCTCCGAGGTGATCATTAGCACACCCGGTCCAACGGGACTGAGTGCGCTGGCTGCCGCGAAGACCCTCGGGCTGCCCGTCATTGGAATCTATCATACCGACTTTCCCCAATACGTGCGCATTCTCACCGACGATTCTTTCATGGAGACCCTCACATGGAATTTCATGCACTGGTTCTACAGCCAGCTCGATATCATTTATGTGAACTCCGAAGACTACCGGAAGTGCTGGATCGAGCGCGGCATCGCCCGCGAGAAATTGCATATCCTTCCCCGCGGCCTCGATACCCGGATGTTCCATCCCTCGAAACGCGATGCCGGATTCTGGCCAGCGCGCGGACTGCGCGAGGGCGAAGCTGGCATGTTGTTCGTAGGACGTGTCTCAAAAGAAAAAAACCTAGACGTGCTAGTCGCGGCCACGCGGCGTCTTGCGGAGTCCGGCGTTCCGGTGCGCCCGATTCTTGTTGGTGACGGTCCGTATATGTCCGAAATGAAACGCCTGCTGCCGGATGCCATTTTTACCGGCTACCTCCAAGGCGACGACCTCGCGACCGCTTATGCCTCAGCCGACTTTTTTGTGTTCCCGAGCACGACCGATACGTTTGGCAATGTCGTGCTCGAGGCGCAGGCGTCCGGGATCCCCGCGATCGTCTCCGATGTCGGAGGCCCGCGCGATCTCGTCCATCATGGAAAAGATGGATTTGTCACCAAAGCCCTGGACGCGACTGAGCTGGCAGGCGCGATTCAGCGACTGGCGGACGATCCCTCACTGCGCGAGTCGATGGGACACGTGGCGCGCGGAAAAGTCGAATCACGGGACTGGACGGAAGCCTTCGAGCAATTCTGGCAGGGCTCGCCGGAATAGTCTCCCCATGGCAACAAACGTGCCGACCGGAGCAGTCGCGGTAGGCACTTCGCAGAAGTGAACCTAAATCCCGCGCGGACCCCTCATCTACGGGGGAAGCCGGGGGCCTCAGGGCAATTTTACGCCACGGGCCGCAAGAAGGATGCGATACCATGTGTCCCGGTCCATTTCGATTTCCGTGGCCTTCGCCGCATTTTTGATGTTCGTCGGCTGAACGCTTCCCACAACCGGCACAATCCCGGCCGGATGGCGCAGCAGCCAAGCCAGCGCGATGACAGTCCGATCGCAATCGAACTGCGCCGCTGCCGCGTCCAGCGACGCAAGCACTGCGAGATGGTGCTCCCGGTTCGAGGCATCCGGTTTGGGACTTTGGCCTGTCGCCACGCGGCCCTGCGCAAGGGGACTCCATGCCATGGGGGTCATGCCGCATTCGAGGCATTGATCCAGTGTCCCATCCGTGAAGCAATCCAGCCGCAGCGGATGAATCTCCACCTGGTTCACCTGAAGGGGGAACTCCAGCGCGCTCTGCACGGCGGAGACGAGAGACGGACGGAAATTGCTCACCCCGAATTCCCGCACCTTGCCGGCCGCGCGCAGATCCGTGAACGCCCGCGCGATCTCCTCCGGATCAGCCAGGAAATCCGGCCGGTGCAGCATGAGCAGATCGATTCGCTCCATGCGCAGTCGCTGCAGCGATTCCTCGACGGAAGTCAAAATATGGTCATACGAAAAGTCATAGCGGTGGGGTTGGCCGGGATGGGGTTCGTCCTCAAACCGGATTCCGCATTTCGTCGCGACCACCAAACGTCCCCGCCAGTCTGGATGCTTTTCCAAAGCATGGCCAAAAATGCTTTCGCACGCCGTGTCTCCGTAAATGTCGGCGTGGTCAAAAAACGTGTAACCTGCATCCACCGCCGTCTCGAGAACCTGGATTCCGCGTCGGATCACCGCGTCATCCACAGTATTCCGATCCCACGAACCGGAGATCCGCATGCAGCCATAGGCAAGCCGTGAAATTTCGATCCCGCTGGTTCCGAAGCCTTGTGTCTTCATGAAAAATACAAAACCATTTTTCTCCGGTGGTGGCGAGCCGTCATTTCGCACATCCCAACACCTCTGCAAAATGGCATGGAGTGATCACCCCATAGACATTTTTGCACAGCTCCCCGATTCTTGCGCAAGTGTGATGCCCGGGGAGAGGCTGCGGCAGCACCTGAATCCACCTATCGAGATGAAAGAAACCAAGTTGAGCAAATTGACCGCAAGGCTAGCCCGTTGCTCGCTGGATCTGGCTCATTCCAACAGCAAGCTGGAGCAGGGAATCGCCCGGCGCAAGGGGGCGGAGAAAGCGCTGAAGACAGGCGAATGCCGGTCGGCCAAGCTTCTTGACGAATCACGCGATCTTCAGAAACACTTGCAGAACATGAGCCACCAAATCCTGACGGCGCACGAGGATGAGCGCAAGAAACTGAGCCTGTTATTGCAGGACGAAATCGTCCAGACGCTGGCCAGCATCCAAATCCGGCTGCTGACTTTGAAAAAAGAGGTCAAGATGAGCGATGAAGGCTTCAAAAAAGAGATCGCGACGACGCAGCGGTTGGTGCGAGAGTCTGCTAGGATGATCAGCCGCTTCGCCCGCGAATGCGGCATCCAAGCATGAAGATGAAACGGACAGCATTTTCAAAGAATTACTTGGCGGTGTTGAGGAGTCACCTGAAGCAGACTCGCGCATCCGACTTGGATGCGGCACGGGTTCTGGGGCTTCAGGCTGCGGCACTTGGACTCGCCACTCTGGACCTGGCAAAGATCCACGAAGAAGCGCTGATCGCCCTTCTGCTGCCGCTCGATTCCGCGCGCATCAGGAACCGAGTGATCCGACGCGGAGTAACATTTTTTACCGAGGCCATCACGCCGATCGAGGAAACCCATCGCGGCGCGCGCGAAGCGAACGTCCACATGAAGATCATGATCGAGACGCTCACCCGCCGCACCAGCCAACTGGCCGCTTCGAACGGGAAACTGAAGCAGGAAATCATCCAGCGGAAGATCGTGGAGGATTCCCTCAGGACCAGCGAACTGACCTCCAGCCAGTTGTTGGAAAAGTCGCACGAAATGCAGCAGGAACTGCGGCTGCTTTCCCGGCGACTTCTGTCGGTGCAGGAAGACGAGCGGAAGAGAATCAGCCGTAAGCTGCACGATGTCGTCGTTCAGACCCTCACGGGAATCAATCTCCGGCTGGCGGATTTGAAAATGCAGTCCGCAACCGACATCAAAGATCTCCAGAAAAAGATCGCGACCACCCAACTCCTCGTGGAGAAGTCTGTGACAATCGTTCACTGCTTTGTCCGCGATTTGCGTCCGACGGTTCTGGACGATCTGGGGCTGATCCCCGCGCTTCGTTCGTATTTGAGCGGTTTCAGGGAACGATCTGGAATCCCCGTCGATTTCGATGCCTGCGCGGGAGTTGAAAAACTGGACAGCGCCGGAAGGACAGTGATTTATCGCGTCGTCCAGGAAGCGCTTTCCAATGTCTCACGACACGCGAAAGCCAAGCGTGCATGCGTGAGCATCGGCATGCGGGACGATGTGGTTTGCCTGGAAATCCATGATGACGGAAAGGGTTTTCCCGCGACCGAGGAGGCCTTCGAAAAACGGGCCAAACGCCTGGGTTTGCTTAGCATGAGAGAGCGCGTGGAAATGGTTGGCGGCACTTTTTGCGTGGAATCCGCACCAGGCAAAGGGACAGACATCCAGGTGGAGATTCCCCATGGCGGCGTCAGAGCGAAGATAAGTCCGCTGAAAAAATCTC
Organism: Chthoniobacterales bacterium; assembly: GCA_038214335.1. Classification (GTDB taxonomy): domain Bacteria; phylum Verrucomicrobiota; class Verrucomicrobiia; order Chthoniobacterales; family Terrimicrobiaceae; genus QYQL01. The sequence continues at coordinate 255 of JBBQRY010000065.1, read as the reverse complement.
GAAAACAACCGATCAAATGCCCATGAAACCCATCACCGTCCTGCTTGCTGAAGATCATACGATTGTCCGTGAGGGATTGCTGGCATTGTTGAAGCTCGAAGACGACATCAACGTGGTCGGGGAGGCAGAGAACGGACGCAAGGCCGTGGAGCTGGCCGAGAAACTTTGTCCGGATGTCGTTGTCATGGATGTCGCCATGCCGCTGATGAATGGATTCGAAGCCACGCGGCAAATTCTTCGTGCCGCGCCCGCCAC
>JBBQRY010000064.1:0-9698 GCA_038214335.1 Chthoniobacterales bacterium | reverse complement strand
TGCGCGGGCTGCTATCCGACCACGAAATTGCTTCCGTCCAACTCGAAGGCGGACGCCTTTTGCTCGGCAGCGCGCTTCAAAAAACTCTCTCGGGAGGAGGAGCTGACAGCTCACCGGCCTCCGATCCGGCAGGGGCCGGGTGGATGATCCGCAATCTGTCGATTCGGCAGTTGGCCGTGCGGCTGGAAGACAAGCGCGAACGGGCGGCGGATATTTCGTTTCAGATCAACACGACATGGAAAGACCTGTCATTCCGGCAAGCGGCTGCGCGCATTGGAGAAGAGGAGCAGTCGGTGGAAATCTCGGATATCGAAATCCTTTCCCCGTATGATCCTCTCACCAAAGTGCTCACCTTGCGCAGCATCATCGTGCGATTCACGGTCGGCGGACTCCTGCACAATGAGATCGCAGGCATCAGCGTGATGCGCCCCACGATCTATGTCGGCCCCGACCTTTTTTGGTATATGGATGATGCCACCCAGCGGGCCGCCGACGAGGGAACGGCGGGGCCTGCATGGAAAATTGGAGCCATCGATGTGAGCGGCGGACGGCTGGTCGTTGGCAGCAGCGGACGCACGCGCTACGGACTGCCGCTCGATTTCCATGCCAGCGCGCGCGATGTCGCTCTCGACAACCTCACCACCCTCAAGCTTCAAACAGCCTTCGAGATTCCCGCCCAGACCACCGAATTTCCCAGCTACCAAATCGAGGTGGCCACCCGGCAAGGCGACCTGCGGTTTGCGTATCCTCCAGAAAAGCACGAGAACAACCTCGTGGGCAAAGTGTTTTTCGACAAGGTGCGCTGGAAACAATTCTTATCCACCGACGCCTGGATGTCCGCGACCTTTGACGCGTCCGGAATCAATGGGGATTTTGGCGGGCGCGCCTACCGTGGGTATGTTTCCGGCGGATTCAGTTTCCTCTTCGAGGGCGGCTCGCCGTGGATCGGCTGGGTCTCGGGAAATCGGATCGATCTCGGACTCCTCACCGATATCCTCTCGCCGCAGAATTTCCGGATGACCGGTCCCATGAACTTCCGTTGGCAGATGGATGCTTTTGGCAGCCGGATTTCTCGGGTGAAGGGGAGATTCCACACGCTCAAGCCCGGACAGCTAAAAATTTCCAAACTCGACGAGCTGCTTGCGAAGATGCCCGAGACATGGAATGCGCTCAAGAAATCGAGCACGCGCATTGCGTTGGAGACCTTGCGGGACTTCGATTACACGACGGCTGCAGGCGATTTTTGGTTTGTCGAAGACCAAGGTCGGCTCGGGTTGAAGTTGCAAGGACCGCTCGGATCGCGCAACTTTGAGGTCTTGCTCCACGCCGACGACTCACCACACGGTCGATGGAAATCCAAACCATGAAAATCTCCTACCTTGCCGCGGTGCTGCCGCTCCTCGCCGGATGCACGGCTCCGACGGTCAACCTTGCCACCGGCGAACCCATCAAGGTGGACATCGCCATGCGCTTGGATGTCTATAATCACAATAAGACCTCCGGCCAACCCGTCGCCAATGTCGTCGGCAATACCAACCCGGATACCGAAGCCCGCCGCCGCAACCGCATGGCCGACATCCAGAGTTTCAAAAACTCACGCTTTGTCGGGGAAGGCCGCGATGGACTGCTCGCCATCCGCTCGGAGCCTGCGGGGGAAGAAGGTGACTACCTGCGCAAGACGGTTGCCTCGGAAAATGCCGACCGCATGGTCCTCATGAAGGCCGCCGCCGAAAAGGCGCAAAAGCCGCTTCCCACCGTGCAAGCCGAGCAATCCGAGCTGTGGCAGAAGCGCTCGTTTTCCGGAGAATGGATCGAGGTAAAAACTCCCGATGACACGTTCCAATGGGTTGAAAAATCAGGTGGATAGACTTCTTTACTCTTTTCAACTTATTGCCTAGTTTGGGCGCAACGTTCAGCAACGTTCGCCTTCACAACACAAATATATGCCTACAAAACCTGCTACAAAACCTGCTACAAAACGCAAACCAAACCCCGCCCTCATGAAACCCGTCCAGCCCGACGAAGCTCTCGCAGCCATCGTTGGCTCGAAGCCCCTTCCTCGCAGCGAGATGACCAAAAAGCTGTGGGAATACATCAAAAAACACAAACTTCAGGATGAGAATAAAAAGACACTCATCAATGCGGACGACGCTCTCAAAGTCGTCTTCGGCGGCAAGAAGCAAGTGAGCATGTTTGAGATGACCAAACTCGTCTCCGGCCACGTCCTCCCTGCCAAGTAACCCAAAACCAACCTTCTTTCCCCTCCCGTAGAGCATGAAAATGTTTTGCGGGAGGGATTTTTTTTTGCGTGCGTTCTGGTGCGCTTTGACGGCGGATCAGGCGACGATCGCCCGAGGCACCACCCTGGGCTTGGGAGCGGCCGGGGTCGGGTGGTAGGCAGACAGGTAATCCTCGAAGACCTGCACCGCCTGACTGCGCTGAAACCGGTGCGACTGGTCGGCCACTTCCAGACGTTCGGAACGGTCATCCATATCAATGTGGACCTTCCCCTGCATCAGCAAGGGGATGACCAGCCCATAAATATCGTCCTGCGCATAGCCATCGGCGAATAACTGGTTGAGCTTGGCGGAAAGCACAATGCCGGAAAGTTGCGAATGCTCATCGTTTCCGGCCATGGACTTTTTCAGCCGGAGCATAATCTGGTCAGCTTGAATCAGTGTCTGCATGGGGATACTGGAAACATTACAAGTTCTTGGCGTTCTCGCAAATCAGAATATTCCGTTTGCGAGAAAAAGGGGCACCTCCGAAGTTGATCGAACATTTGTTGGGAGGGGATCCAGGATGCTTCGTTGAAGAGCACGTCCAGCACGCGACTGCTGAACCGGGTTGGTTTGTTGCGGATAGCCTTGACGTGCGAACGAAGACCGGAGAGAACGGATTCCTCTTTCGTTTTTGTGGAGAACATTTCACTTCATCGCCCGCGCAATCTCGACTGGCAACGGGCATCGGCCATCCTTTATGGGGATTGGGGAACCAGCAAAGCTTACGTCATCGGCTTGGCCTTTGCGGCTTCCGGGTTTGCATCCCTGCCGATCATTCTCGCGGTCTGCGCCCTCACGGCCTTGGTTGGGCTGAACTACCTTGTCGTCTGCCGATATTTTCCGGATGGGGGAGGTGTCTATTCTGCGGCTCGCGAGCATGGAAGGCTGCTCGCGGTCGTGGGGGCGCTGCTGCTCGTGGCGGATCTCACCGTCACAGCGGCTCTCAGCGGGTGGGCGGCGCTGAGTTATCTGGGCATTCCTCGGCCCTACATCATGGAGGCCACGATCGCCGCGATTGTCGTCGTGGGAGCGCTGAACATCTTCGGGCCGCGGCACAGCGGAAGCTTCGCCGTGGTGCTTGCGCTGCCCACCGTGGCGATTGTCCTGGCCATCATCTTTCTCAGCCTGCGCTTTCTGACCTTCGACCACCTGAAACCCCTCACCGAAACCCCCGGGCATGTTTGGATTTCTTTCGTCAGTGTGATTCTGGCCTTGAGCGGAGTGGAGGCCATTGCCAACCTCACCGGAACCCTCAAACCCGACAAAGGCTCGGTGATCGGCCATCCCAAGGTCGGCTGGGCTTCCGCCAAAGCGATTCTGCCCGTGGCTCTGGAAGTGAGCGTGGGCACCGCCCTCCTCGGCTGGGCGATGCTGTCCCTGCCCCCAATGCTCGGTCCAAAAATGCTGGAGCGCCAAGAAGACATGCTCCGGTTCATGGGCGAACAATACGGCACCATGAACTTCGGCCCATGGTTTGGCGGAATCTTCGGGATGGTTGTAGGCGTCGTTTTTGCTCTCCTCCTGCTCAGCGCCGTCAATACCGCCGTCGCCGCGCTTCTTGGACTCCTTTTCATGATGTCGCGGGAGGGCGACATGCCGCGCAGCTTTGCCAAACTCAATGCCCATGGTGTGCCGCTCATCCCCCTCGGCATCGCGGTCGGACTCCCGATCATCATCCTTTTCATCACGGATGATTTCCGCGCCCTTGCCGGACTCTACGCCATCGGGGTCGTCGGTGCCATTTGCGTGAACCTCGGCTCCTGCGTGACCAACTGGAAACTTCCCATGCACTGGGCCGAACGGATTCTCATGGGCGGCACCTTCCTTGTGCTCGTCGCTGTGGAAATCACCCTGGCCCAAACCAAGCACGAAGCCCTGTTTTTTGTTGTCTGCGTGCTCATTGTTGGCCTTGCCCTCTGGACGTATTCCCAGCGCCTCAGCGGAATCCGCACCCTCACGGTCAGCCGCGAGTTTGCGGATCTCGTGCATCCGAAAGTCGTGGAAACCTTGCGCCAACCAACCCCGAACACTCAGAAAATCCTTGTCTGCGTCCGGGGCCTTACCCCCGTGCTCGGCTTCGCATTTGACGAGGCCGATTTGCGGAAAGCCACCCTCTACGTCCTCTACGTGCGCGAGGTCGCCGTCCTTTACCAAGGCAACACAGGCACCCCGCAAACCTGGAAAGACGATCCCGAAGCTAGCGCCATCCTCCAGTCCGCCATCCAGATCGGGAACACCCGCGGCATCACCACCATCCCGATCTTTGCCTCCGCGCCTTCCGCTGCCCCGCTCATTGTCGATACCGCCGCCACACTGGGCGCGGATTTCCTCATTCTCGGTGCCACCCACCGCGGATCGCTCACCAAAGTTCTTCGCGGCAATGTGGCCTCCGAAGTGGCGGCTAGCCTGCCGGACAATATTCAGCTTATCATTCACGGATGACGATTCCTTTGCTAGGAAGGGGTCAGTCCCATAAGTTATAATCCGGCCAGCCGATGGATTTTTCGTTTGCGATGCCATGCGATGTCGCCGATACTTTTGTTCTCGTTCCCTACGCATGATGACCATCCGATTTCATTTCCTGATCCTTTCCGCCTTTTTGCTTGCGCCAATTGTTTGCCGGGCGGACAGCCGGCAGGATTTTGAAAAGTTTGCGATGGTGTTAAGGGAGAGTGCCATTTTGAAAGTTGAGCCGCAGGTGGTGACGGCGACGAACTTCAGGTCGGGGTTCAATCGGTTTCCCTGGAAGCGGAACATTGTCACCACGGTTTTCTGGGTGGGCGAACGTCCGACGCCGCGTAATCCTGTACCGAATTACAAAAGCTCATGGGATCCTCGATGGGCTGCAAACTATGGCGGCTACGACAATCCGGAACCCAACACCCGCCGCAACTTTGTCCCCAAGGGATTTATCCCCCGACAAAATCCGTTTTACGTCGCGCTTCCGTATAACGATGTCACCCGTGGCACGACGAAGCCCGAGTCGCGCAAGGCGATTCCTTGGTTCAAGCAGGCCTTCGAGCGTCCTGGCAAGTCGGTTTGCAAAGGTCGCTGGCTGGCGATCCGCTACAAGAACCGCATCGCCTACGCGCAGTGGGAGGATTGCGGTCCGTTCCGCACCGACCACTGGCAGTATGTCTTCGGCAGTGCCCAGCCTCTTCCGAACCTCAACCAAGGAGCCGGACTGGATGTCTCACCCGCCGTGCGCGATTACCTCGGCATGGGGAGCAAAGATGTGACGGATTGGAAATTTGTGGAAGCCCGCGATGTGCCACCCGGACCTTGGACGAAATACGGCGACAACAACACGTTTGTTCTTCAAGGGCGCGGAGCGAACCTCTTCCTTGTGGATCGCAATAACGCTTACGGCGCCCGCAAATAAAAAAACATTCGGTTGACATTCGGGCGTAAAAAGTGTTCATGTGGACACTATGCAACTTACCGACAAGCAATCGGCCGTTCTGGAGTTCATTCGCGAGCGCCGCAGCGACGGGTTCGCGATGCCAACGGTGCGGGAAATCCAGCAACGTTTTGGGTTTTCGAGTCCCTTTGCCGCCACTCGCCACCTCATGGCGCTGGAAAAAAAGGGATTTCTGAACCGGAGCGGCGGCCGGGCGCGCTCGATGGTTCTGAACGACCCTCATCCCGTGCGTTGGCTCAACATCCCGCTGCTCGGTGCCATCCCCGCAGGCCTTCCGGTGGATGCCGTCGAGCAGTCCGAACGCTGTATCACGGTCGATGCCGATTCGATCCAGTTGCCAAAAAACTCCCGCACGTTTGCGCTCGAAGTCCGTGGCGACTCAATGGTTGGGGCCGGAATTCTCGACCGGGATGTTGTGATTATGGAACTCGCCGAACCCCGCAGCCGCGATATTGTCGCCGCGCTCATCGACGGCGAGACGACCCTCAAGCGCTATCTCGTAAAAAACGATCGGCCCTTTCTCCACGCCGAGAATCCGAATTTTCCCGACCTCATTCCCGCCAACGAACTCGTCATTCAAGGCGTCTTCCGCGCTCTCATCCGCATCAACCACAGCCGCTCATGAAATCCGGTTCACGCAGCAAACGAAAATCCCAACCCGACGGCGATGATCTCTGGACATGGGCCGCCACCCGCAGCACGCCAGTCTGTGAAGATGAACCCGAGGCCCCATGGTATCGCGGCATCCTCAAAAAAATTAACCCGCAGAAGGAAGAATTGAAGAGTTGAGATTTTGATTCGACCCCCGAACCCTGTCGAACGGCTTCATGCTTTTCATGGTGAATCCTACTGCTGGATATAGGATTAAGCGTGCGAGGAAGTTTGTTCTATATTGACGCCGCCTAAAGACTGCTCCAGAGGAAACTTTGGGGCAGATCGGGCGATCCGGGCGGGGCTATCCAGCCAGCGCCTCGCGGACGCGGGCGAGGAGATCGTGCAGTGAGAACGGTTTCTGGATGAAGAAAGCGCCCTGTTCGAGCACGCCGTGCTGGGAAATGACATCTGCGGTGTAGCCGGACATGAACAGGCATTTCAGGTGCGGATGCAGGTTTTGCAGGTGGCTGGCCAGATCCCGGCCGTTCATCGCGGGCATGATGACATCGGTCACGAGTAGATCGACGCGGTGCTCGCCTGCGAGGCGGATGGCGTCGTCCGGGGTATTTGCCGCTAGCACCTGAAACCCATTCCGTTCCAAAATGGATTTGGTGAGGTTGAGGATCGCTTCTTCATCTTCCACCAGCAGGATGGTTTCGTGGGTCCGGGCCGACGGTTTTTCTTCGCCGCGTTCCCGTGCGGGTGCTGGCGTGCCCACATGACGGGGCAGGCAGATGGAGATCGTCGTTCCCTCCCCCGGTTCGCTTTGGACCGTGATGAACCCGTTGTTCTGTTTGACGATGCCATAGACCGTCGCCAGCCCGAGCCCTGTGCCTTTCCCTGTCTCCTTCGTGGTGAAGAAAGGCTCGAAGATATGGGAGATCGTTTCCTTGTCCATGCCGGCGCCGGTGTCGCTCACCGACAGTTGCACGTAGTCGCCGGGCGAAGCCTCAGGAAGGCAGGCACAGGCTTCCGCATCAACCGTGCAGTTCACCGTTGCGATACGGAGGCTGCCCACGTTGGCGATGGCGTCGCGGGCGTTGACGCACAGGTTGGCCAGCATCTGGTCGATCTGGGACGGGTCCACGTTGACCGGCCAGAGCAGGTTTCCCGGCAAAAAGGTGAGCTGGATGTGCTCACCAATGAGGCGCCCCAGCATTTTGAGCATGCCACCGATGGTGGTGTTGAGGTCGATCACCTTCGGCGCGACGGTTTGCTTGCGGGCGAAGGCCAGGAGCTGCCGGGTCAAGTCGGCAGAGTGTTCGGCCGCATTGCGGATCTCCTGCAGGCTGGCAAAAAGCGGGTGATCGGGGGCGATCTGGTCCATCACCATTTCGGTGTGGCCGAGGATGACGCAAAGCATGTTGTTGAAGTCATGCGCCACTCCACCCGCCAACTGCCCGACCGACTCCATCTTTTGGGATTGGTTGAGCTGTCCCTGCAGATCGAGCTCATCGGTGATGTCCCTGTTCGTGCCGATCATGCGCACGGGAGATCCGTTCTCGTCGCGCAGGAGGTGGGACTCCGCTTTGATGATCCGGATGGTCCCGTCGGGACGGACGATTCGGAATTCGGCGGCATATTCGCGCTCGCCGCGCAGCGCGGCCTGGATCTCCTGCATGACAAATGGCCGATCGTCGGGATGCAGGATGCGGGTCCAAGCTTCGTAAGCGCCGTCAAAATCCTCCTTTGGAACCTCGTAGAGGGAATACATGCTGTCGCCCCAATGGATTTCGTTGTTTACGATATCCCAGTCCCAGACGCCGATTTTCCCGGCTTTGGTGGCGAGTTGGAGCCGTTGCTCGCTCTCCCGCAGAGCGGTTTCCGCCCGCTTCCGCTCCGTGATGTCAGAAAAACTCACTAGGCTGGCCAACACGTTCCCGTGTTCGTCGATGACCGGAGAGCCGTGGATCTCTAGGTGGGATTTGGTTCCATCGGGGCGCACCACCACCATGTCGTCCACCATGGATTTTTCTCCGCGTAAGCCGCACGTGACGGGCATTTCGTCCACGGGGTAGGGGGTATTTTCAGGAGCCTTAAGTGCCTGATAGATATCCGCGAGCGTCTGCGTTCTGGCATCGGAGAGGATGCCGCGTCCCAGGAGTTCGCAGGCCACATCGTTAGCCAGCAAGGGTTTTCCCGAGGGAGCCTCCACCATGAAAACTCCGATCTGCAGGTTCTTTAAAAGCGATGAGAGAATGTTGTTCTGCCGTTGGAGTTCCTGCTCCACCTGCTGGCGCTCCGCGATGAAGCGCGCTTGTCGGATGTTCTGGAACGCCCGCTCGGAAAGCTCGTTGGCGAGAGTGAAGAGCAAGTCAGCGGTTTTTTCAAAGCGCTCCGTGGACATGACAGGAACCTCGGCGAGAGCCTTGCGAAACGCCTCCCGGTCGGCGCCGATCTCATCTGCGTAGAGCAGCATTCGCTCTTCATCCTGTGCGTCATTGCGGACCTGGCCAATCAGCCAGTTGGCAACATGTTTGCCTCCGACCGTGATGCTCGCTCCTCCGTCCCAAAGGCCGCCGCTCAGGCATTGTTGGACGATCGGACCCGACGGGTGGTGCACTCCCAACGCCGCATCCGACTTGAAGCAGTTGCAGCGTCCAGTCTCGGTCTTGCGGATCACCTCGATGCACAGTCGGCAGAAATTGCTGGGCTTTGTGATCGGCGTGCCGGCGATAGTCGTGATGATCGAAGCCACGCCGGTCGCATCCGAAAACATGTCCTGCAATCGCTGGATTTCCTCAAGCTCGAATAGATCGGTAAAGCCAACGTCTTCCATGTTGTCGTCCGCCCGCGTCAAGGAGAAATCCGGGACGCGGTCCTTATCGTCCGGCTGGAGCCGGGGAATTGTCCCCGGAATCTCAGCGGGGGTCGGGTGTTCGGACCTGTCTTGCATGGGGAGGCATTATTGCTTGCTGTATCGTGGGGAAGGAAGAGGCTCGTGACAAGCTGGAAATCGGCCGGAAATCGGCAAGCAAATCCGGCATGGGGAGCCCCTGATGTTTGCTATCCTCCAGTTTGATCCAGAGCTTGGCGGACAGTGGCTGCCAGGTCGCGTATTGAGAACGGTTTCTGAACGAAGCAAACGCCGGGATCGAGAACCCCGTGATGGGCGATGACGCTGGCTGTGTAGCCGGACATGAACAGGAGTTTCAGATGCGGATAGCGTGCTTGAAGGCTTTTTGCCAGCTCGCGGCCGTTCATTTGTGTCGGGCGAAGCGGATCGTGATGCTCGTTCCCTCGCCGGGTTCGCTGTAGACATTGAGGAAACCGCGGTTCTGGTTGACGATCCCGTAAACGGTGGCGAGCCCAAGGCCGGTTCCTTTGCCGATTTCCTTCGT